>JAITVX010000054.1 GCA_031285575.1 Bacteroidales bacterium | reverse complement strand
GATAATCAACGTAATTTTGTAACATCTTTAAAAATGAATTTTTTATGAAGCGAAGTATCTTCAAAGTTCTCTTTTCCCTCAAAAGAGACAAACAGAAATCCAACGGGATGATTCCGCTCTACTGCCGCATCACGGTGGACCGATTGGTTCGGCGGTAAAAATAAATAAAAATTTCAAAAAAAACATATCTGCATAAAAATTATGCAGGTGAAACTGTAACCGATTGTTTCAGCTCCGGCGGTGGCGGGCAAAAAATAATTTCGTGCGGTTGCCCTGCCACATAAAATTATTATGGAGGTTTGAAATATGCAGATTGCAAGCTCCGGCTGTTTAAAAAGCGGCATTTGAAATGCACCGTTTAAGCCTGCCGTATAATGTATGACAGGTTTTTATCATTAAGCGTTTTTATATCGACAGGAAAAACAGCATTAACGCTTTCTGTTTCCCGCAAAAGAGTTATAATACCCGGTTCCATATCGCAGCCGGCACGATTGACGAGAAACAGATAATCGATATTTTTCAACTTCTTCAGCAGAAAAACGGCTCCCGACCTGTTCGACATCAGTGTATAAACCACATAGTTGGGCAATATTGCCAGGGTGGCAAACCGGCTAAACGAAGATATGTTTCCAGTAATATCGCATACGGTTACAGGCTCGCAGTGTTTAAGCATAATACCCATTCGCCGGTTTAGCGCAAGCGATAGTTTATAGTCTGGCTCCTGCGAAACAACGCCGAAAAGCATGAAACCATCATTCTGAAAAGCCTCGAGGCGTATTTTGGTTACTGTGTGCTTGCGTTTCATAATAAATTAAGCGCAGGGCATTAAAAATAAATAAACACCCGGTGTGTGTGTCCGTATTATACAAACAGATTTGCCGCTATGCTGTCAGGCCGAAACTACTTTCCTTATTTCCGGCACTTCTTTTATAACTGCCTGTTCAACGCCGGCCTTTAGTGTTTGCATGCTGTAAGGGCATCCATGGCATGCGCCTGTCAGTTCAACCTTAACCGTCATGTCGTCGGTAATTTCAATCAACTTTATGTCGCCACCGTCAGATTGCAGGTAGGGTCTTACCTTGTCGAGTGCGTTTAAAACGCGGGTCGTAATGTTGTTATCGGTCATGTTTTTCAGTTATTTGAAGGTTTATTTATATGGTTTGTCTATTGTTTCAATCAGTTTTGCGGCAAGTGCGGCAAATGCCTGTCCGGTTGCTGTTTCGTTCAGGGCAACGGGTTTGCCGCTGTCGCCTCCTTCGCAGATACTTTGTACGATAGGAATCTGTCCGAGGAGCGGTATTCCGGCTTTTTCGGCGAGCTCCTTTCCTCCGTCGCGGCCAAAGATGTAGTATCTGTTATCGGGCAGTTCGGCCGGTGTAAACCACGACATGTTTTCAACCAGCCCCAGTACTCGAACATTAATCCTGTCGGAGTTGAACATCGATATCCCCTTTACTGCATCGGCCAGAGCTACCTGCTGCGGGGTTGTAACTACAATGGCGCCTGTTACCTTAACTTCCTGAACGATGGTAATGTGTATGTCGCTTGTACCCGGAGGCAGGTCGATAAGCAGATAGTCGAGCTGGCCCCAGTCGCCCTGTGCAATAAGCTGCTTCAGGAAATTAGATGCCATGGGGCCGCGCCATATAACGGCGTCGCCGGGAGATACAAAAAAACCTGCCGACAGAACCTTTATGCCGTATTTTATCATGGGAGCAATTACATCCGTGTCGCCTTTACGGTAAATTTCGGGTCTGTATGTTTCGGCGTTAAACATCTTGGGAACAGATGGGCCGAATACATCGGCGTCGAGCAGACCAACGCTGAAGCCCATGCTGGAGAGTGCAACGGCAAGGTTAACAGCAACCGTAGTTTTACCAACGCCTCCCTTGCCCGACGAAACGGCTATGATATTGCGTACTGCAGACAAAACGGGTTCCGGTTTGTCTTCCTGCTGCACAACCGCGGCTGCACGGGGCTCAACTGTTATTTCATTTATGGCAACGTCGTACCCAAGAGTGTCTTTCAGTTTTCTGACTATAACGCTTCTGATGGAAGACATGAATGGGTCGGTCGGTTTTTCGGGAGTAAGCAGTATTGATATGCCGTTTTCGTCCGAAGCTATATTGCCTACCATACCGAGCGATACAATATCGCTGCCGGCGCCGGGATGAATTATGGTTGAAAGGATTTCCGATATTTTGTCAACAGAGAACATTGAGGCTGTCGTTTGAATTAAGTAAAAAAGCCTGCAAGTTTACTGAAATTTAGCAATACGGCAAAGGGAAAACAGACTTCTTCGGAAAAATATGCAGTATTCAGCATTGTTACTGCGTTTGTAATAACAAATAGGATATCGACGAAGATGTATAATTTAATGCTGAAACAACCTTTCTGTCAACTCCGCGATGCCGGCTGCACATTCCGCAATCCGCATGCAATCGACCACGCTCAGGTTGTCTTTGGGCGTGTGGGTCAGTTGCTGGGTATCCATATTTTCAATAAACCATTGCGACGATACTGCTATTGCCGGACGCCCCTGTTGCAGAAACAGACTGTGGTCGCCCTGATACCACGGCAAACCCTCGACAATATTGGGGTTGTTGCACAACGTATCCCGCAACGTGGCGGCGATGTTTTCAGGCAAATCGAAAGGCGAGAAACACGAAAGTCCCTCTTTATATCCTGCTCCGTCAATATTTATGTTGAACATGATGTCGCCGAACCGTCCGGCATTCTGTTCGATGTATTTCAACTGTCCCGGTGCGCCGTAATAGTCCTCACCGTTGAATATCACCAACTCAACCGGATGTTTGCACTCTTTAAGAAGCTCTGCCAGCACCAGCACTGCGGCCACGCCCGTGCCATTGTCTATCGCGCCCGGAGTACCTATCTTGGTGTCGATGTGTGCCGATACGACTGTTCGGCCTTCAGCCCGGCTGCTGTTTCGCCCAATAATGTTGAACGCCGTTTCGCGTATGCGTTCGGTGCGTGAAATCAACTCGACCGCCTGTCCTGCACAGGCAAGTAATCTTTCGCCTTCCGTATCTTTCATATATACCGACGGTATGTCGAAATCGCCGTCCTCGAACAGCGGGAACGGATAAACCCCGCCCGCCGAGGCTGCATTGCGTCCGGTGGCGCAGACGAGCGCCAGAGGGTTGCCACGCTCCAGCAGGGCAACGATATGCTGGTGTTCTTCGGGATTCCAGAAGGGGAAATTCTTCGGCGCAATCTGCCCGGCGGCTATCTCGCCGTGTAACAGAACTATCCTGTCTGTTATATCAGTCTGCTCCAGCCGTATGATCGAATCAACGGCAACCAGTTTCCCACAAACGTCGCATCCCTGTGAATAGTGCGACGAAAACACCTCGAAAGTCTCGCCCCCGCATGTCAGCGTTGCCCCCTCGCTGCGCCAGTCCATTACCTGCAATCTGGTCTGTTCGACACTCCAACCCGCAGCCTCCAGTACTTTTTCCGCATAGGTCGTGGCTTGCCGGTTACGTTCACTCCCCACGCGGCGTTCGCCGATTTCGGAACACAGAACCTGTAAATGCGATTCAATCTTAGCCGTCAATTCTCTTTTGTCCATATCTTAATTCTTTATTGATTAGAGTGCAAAGATATTGATAGCAGTGGTGGCAGGATTGTAAAAAAGAGACATTATATTCTGTGTGAAAATATGTGTATATTCGCAACTTAATATTTTGCTGTGACAACAAAAACAAAATATTTCGAGGCACGGGGAGAGTGGCGAAAGTGGCTTGCCGAAAACTTTGAAACGGCAAGAGATATCTGGTTCGTATTCCCCAATAAGATTTCGGGCAAAAAGAGCATATCGTATAATGATGCGGTAGAAGAAGCCCTCTGCTTCGGGTGGATCGACAGTACCGTGCGGGCACTCGACCGGGATCACAAGATCCAGCATTTCACTCCCCGTCGAGCGAAAAGCGCTTACTCCCAATCGAACAAAGAGCGGCTAAGGTGGTTGCTGGACAATGGAATGATATGTCCGAAACTCGAACCGGATATCCGTACGGTTCTGTCCGAGCCATTCGTGTTTCCTGCCGACATTATTGACCGCTTGAAAGAAGATACCGTAGTTTGGGATAACTACCAGAATTTTTCCGACTCATACAAACGTATCAGGATCGCATACATAGCGGCAGCGAGAATTAATACTGAGGAGTTCGGGAAACGGCTTAACAATTTCATCGCAAAAACAAGGGAGGGTAAGAAGGTAGCAGGATACGGTGGAATTGAGAAATACTATTAATCCCGCAGGGTTACGCTAACTGAAATAATCTGAGTGCGGTGGACAAACGGCGAGGTATTCACCGGGAGTATAGCCGGCGAGGGTACGGAACTCGCGGATCATGTGCGACTGGTCGAAGTAGCCGCAGTCGGCGGCGAGGGCTGCCCATGATATTTTCGGGTTGGTATAAAGCCTGTGCAGGGCGCGCTGGAATCGAATTGTCCGCGAAAACTCTTTCGGGTGTGTACCTACGTATTCCGAGAATACGCGATTGAACTGCCTGCGGCTAAGGCAGGCAGCACCGGCAAGCGCACTAACATTCGCCTCGCCGGAGTTAATTAATCGAATAGCCGTTTCTATCCGTTTCAGATTGTGTCCGGCAAGCCGTATCAGCCGCCGCATCAGAAATTGCTCAATCAGCAGAATGCACATCCCGTCTTCTTCGGTGCCTGTCAGCGAGTTTTCGAGTGCGGCCAGCTCCTTATCCCCAAGGTCTCCCGCCGTCAGTCGCAATCCTGCCAGCTCATTGACGGGCAAATCGAAAAATGCCCGCACTCCGGCGGGACGGAACACTACCGATATCATGTTTATCTGACCGTCGTACCGTAAATCGGCAAACGTCCGCTCCTGTCCGCAGAGAAAAGCCCTCGGATGCAGCATGTTTTCATGAACGGATAACAGGCGATTGCCGCGATGGAAAATTAGGCTCATCATCCCCGTGGGCACAGTTCGCGCCACCTCTGCGCCACCACCGACCGTTTTCAGCAGCCAATAATGCTTCACACAGGATGCAAGCACAGGCGAGGGTTCTATGATACGAAACTCTTCCACGTATTTATATCGAAATATGCCGGCAAAATTACACTTTCGCCGTTACAAACCATTGTATAAAAGGGACATTTTGACTTCTTCGGAAAATAGAACTTCAATACCCTGTTCGTCATTGCGACCGCGAGGTACGATGCCGGATACTGCGTTTGAAATAACATACTGCATATTTTCCGAAGAGGTCTAATATATAACTGATGTTACGCGGTATGGGGTTTGTTCCGTTAGTGAAATACAGTTTCCCAAGTAGGAAATACAGTTTCCCAAGTAGGAAATTCGATTTCCCTGAAGGAAATTCAATTTCCCTGATAGGGAATACGGTTTCCCTGACGGGTTGCGTAACATCAGTATATAAAAAACTCAAAATCTGATGCGATTACTTTGATATTTTAAATGTTATGAAATAATGCGGAAGATTTTTTCGTTATTTACCGGCCAATTTATACCGGCATGCTTTTTTAAAACACCATCAAATTTTTATTTTTGTATCCATAATCATTATTCCGTAATAAACCTTTTAATACTTAACATTTATGAAATCATTATTTACTGCAATTTTCGTCTTCACGTTCGCCCTGCCAGCACTGCTGGGGCAAAAACTGCCGACCGGCTGGGAAGAACTTACTTCATCCGATTTTGCCCTGGCTGTAAAACAGTCTGAAGGCGTTTGCGTAGTGCCCATGGGCGTAATTGAAAAACACGGGCAGCAGTTGCCGTTAGGCACCGACGTATATACGGCAAGGGAAATAAGCCGCCGCGCCGCCGCCAAAGAATACTGCATTGTTTATCCCTATTATTTCATGGGGCAGATTTTCGAGGCGCAGCATCAGCCGGGCACAATAGCCTATAGTCCCGATCTGCTGTACAGGTTGCTCGATGAAACCTGCCGTGAGATTTCAAGGAACGGGATTAAGAAGATTATTCTGGTCAACAGCCATGGCGGAAACAATGCATTCCTGCAGTATTTTTGCCAGACGCAGCTTGCCACTCCCCG
>JAITVX010000027.1 GCA_031285575.1 Bacteroidales bacterium | reverse complement strand
CTGCGAATCGTATCCCACAAACGAGGCTGAAATGATATGGGTTCCGAATGGAACATTTCTGATGTAGAAGTGCCCGGATGCATCGGATGCCGTTCCCATTGTTGTTCCTTTTATGGCTACTGCGGCAAACGGAATGTGTTCGCCTGTCGATTTGTCAACTACGTGCCCTGTAATGTGGGCGTCGCTGTTTCGGTTCTGATTCTGTGCAAATAATGCCGATATGCTGAAAAGGAACGCTATGAACATTCCTGCTGTTTTGATTTTCATATACTTTTAATGTTTGATAATTTTCTTTTAAATTGATGACGTAACGGTTGTTTGCCTGCAATACGCACGTACGGGCTTTTTCCGTTGAGTTCAATGTAAATGAAAATCAAGGGCGTTTTGCCGGCGCCGGGTATGCATTACAGGTATGCTGCGCCTTTAAGGGTGGCCCCCGCAGCAGGTTGCTTTCGATAAGGAAGTAAATGGTGCTTTTTCTGCGGAAAGCTGAAAAAATAATCTTTGCAGCGTGCAGTATTGCTAAGGAAAGGGCTGCTCCGCCACAGGCAATTACTAAATCGGAAAGGTTGTCGATGCATTGCAGTGCACACGAATTGTGCGAATGCGACCCCGATGAATACGGGTGCGAATGGGTAACATCTCCCCACGGATATTGATGGGTGTGGACATGAAAAGTAATACACGTGTAGTAACTTGCAAAAAGCGCTACAAAAAGAAATGCCAATATTTTCTTTGTTCCGGACACCCCGATGTTATATTGTTTCAGACGTTAATTTATTCAAAAAACGGATGCAAAGATATATATCTTATTAATGCCGGCAAGGGGGCGAAACAGTTTTATCAGACTTCCTGCGAAAATATGCAATATTCAGCATAGTTCCTTGCGGGGAGCGATGCTACGAAGCAGTAACGTATGGAGCGCAAACACCATTCATGCCTTGCTCAGGCGGAACTTGCGGAACGATAAATAAAACGATAGAAAAACTATCATCAGGAACTTGTGCAAACCTGTGGCGGGAATATTATTTTTATATAATTTTGTATTCAATTATTGTTCTTAACCTGTAAACATATATTGGGGACGGGACATTATTTATTGCATTACCTTTTACAAAAAAAAGAAAACATGAAATACGGCAGAATATTACTGAAACTTAGCGGCGAATCGCTCGCATATCCTGAAAACAGCGGAATTAACGGCAGTATGCTTGAGCAATACGCCGGCCAGATAATTGAAATATCGAAAGCAGGCTGCGAAACAGGTGTAGTTATAGGCGGCGGCAACATATTCAGGGGGATGCAGGGAACCGCGTCGGGCTTCGACAGAGTGAAAGGCGACCAAATGGGAATGCTGGCAACCATAATAAACAGCCTGGCCCTCGAAAGCGTAATTAACCGGATGGACGGAAAGGCAAAGGTGTTTACGTCGATAAGAATGGAACCGGTAGGCGAGCTGTATAACAGAGATAAGGTAACGAAATACATGCAAAACGGCACCGTGTGCATACTTGCCGGCGGAACCGGCAATCCGTTTTTTACTACCGACACTGCCGCCGCCCTGCGAGCCGTTGAAATTGCCGCCGACGTTTTGCTGAAAGGCACCCGCGTTGACGGGATTTATACCGCCGACCCCGAAAAAGACCCGGGCGCCGTGAGGTATGACAGGATAACCTTCTCGGAAGCCATTGAGAAAAGGCTGCAGGTGATGGACACTACCGCCTTCTCGCTGTGCCGCGACAATAACATGCCAATTATTGTTTTCGACATGAACACACCCGGCAACCTTAAACGGATTATTGACGGAAAGCAAACCGGCACCACAGTAACCGCCTGAAACAGGGTATTGCCGTTTTCAACTGTTTTATTAACTTTGTTTCCGGATAATTTTTAACCACAGTATATGTTTAACTTTTAAACTGCTAATATGAACGAAGAGATTGACCTGATTATGGAAGAAACACGCGACAGGATGAACAGCGCCACAGAACACCTTGAACACGAACTGTCGAGGCTGCGCGCCGGGCGCTCGAACCCCGCCCTGCTCGATGGCATATCGGTTGACTATTACGGAGTGAACTCACCGCTGAGCCAGGTTTCAAACATCAATACGCCCGACGCCAAAACAATACTCGTGCAGCCATGGGAAAAAAAGATGCTTTCGGTTATCGAAAAAGCCATAATGGCCGCCAACATAGGAATTACGCCGGTTAACAACGGCGAAGTTATCCGCATAAGCATCCCGCCGCTGACGGAAGAACGGCGGCTCGCGCTTGTAAAGCAGGTGCGCAACGAAGGCGAAACCGCCAGAATAAGCATCAGGAATGCGAGGAAATGGGCAAACGACGAGTTTAAAAGGCTGCTGAAAGAAGGCCTTCCGGAAGATGCCGAAAAAAACTCTGCCGACGAAGTGCAGGAGATGACAGCATCGTATAACGGTAAAATAGACAGAATTGTGTCGATAAAAGAAAAGGATGTTATGACGGTTTAACGCCTGCCCCCACCTCCCCAAATCCCAACAATTAGGGATACAGACGCTGCAGTTTCCCCACATCGGGGGATTGCAGAGCTATTGCGCGGCCTCTACATTTGCAGCGTCAAAATATTACATAATGAAACATGTCAGGAATATCCTCGCTGCAGGCGCAATACTCGTTTCGGCAGCCGCTTTCGCCCAAACAGACAGTACGCAGTACAAACACTACCGCTTCGGAAGCTACGGCGAAATGCTTTTCCAGCGAATGAACTACGGCGCCGACCGCTACAAAGACCCCGCAGGCGCACCGCGCGAACGCCGCGCCTACATATCCATTCCGCGCACAATACTGTCGTTCGACTACCGGTTTCGCGACGACATTACGTTCGGCGCCGAAGTAGAATTTGAGTATGGTGGAACCGGCACGGCCATGGAACTCGAATACGACGAAGCCGGCGAATACGAAATGGAAGTAGAAAAAGGCGGCGAGGTGGTGCTCGAACAGTTCCACATCACCAAGCGCATAGCGCCGTGGCTCAACATACGCGCGGGGCACTTCATCGTACCCGTAGGGCTTACAAACGCCCACCACGAGCCAATATTCTTCTTCGGAACCACACGCCCCGAAGGCGAAACAACGCTGCTGCCGTGCACGTGGCACGAAACCGGCCTCGCCATACTCGGCACGCACCGCAGCTTCCGCTACGAACTGATGCTGGTTAACGGCCTCGACCCTAACGGATTTTCGTCAACCAACTGGATACAGGGCGGCAGGCAGGGGCTGTTTGAAACCTCGGTGATGACCGCCCCCGCACTGGCCGCACGGCTCGAGTACACGCCGGTGAGCGGCCTCCGGTTTGGCGCGTCGGGCTATTACAACAAGTCGGCCGCCAACGCAAGCATCCCGCAGAAAACCGCCGGCATCGACGCTGCCGTGTCTGTTGCCTCCGCCGACGTGCAGCTTCAAACTAAAAACGCCGCCGTGCGTGCAA
>JAITVX010000001.1 GCA_031285575.1 Bacteroidales bacterium | reverse complement strand
CCTCAAGCTCCAGCATCATCAGGTCGTATTCAAAATCGGAAATAACAGGCTCGCTGTCGATATAATATCGCCTGTTGTGTTCAACTATTGTGCTTCTCAGCTTTTCTATCCGCTCCTTTGCTTCGTTTGCTTTCATCTCTGTTAAAATTTTCAAATATACTTTTTTATTATTCATCATAAGTAAGTACTCAAAATTAGTTGTACCTATTTTCGTCGAGGCGGAACGGCGAAGCAATCCATAAAGCAACGCAAACAATAGATTGCTTCGGGCAAGCCCTCGCAATGACGAACAGGATAATGTGAATTAATTATGAGTACTTACTTAATGAAATATATCTTCAAAAGAATGTGCATTACGTACCTTATGAAAAACGTGATGCCGTACAGTCATCTCATTATCTGCAGCAGGCTTTGCCTGGAGATGAACGGCGATGCCGGTCTTCCGAAGAGTGAATTCGGTCTTCAATGAGGCATCGCCGCTTTTATGTGCTTACGGAAAAAACTAATTCATGTGTTTGCCCATGCGTGCATGGCCGATAAAATTTCAAACTTTTCCATATTTAAGCTATATTTGCGCTGCTGTTTTTTCAACTGCGAGCAAATTATGGCTGATATCATTAAACTGCTGCCCGATTCGGTTGCCAACCAGATAGCCGCCGGAGAGGTGATTCAACGGCCAGCCTCGATTGTAAAGGAGCTGGTTGAGAACTCGGTTGACGCCGGCAGTTCAGACATAACGGTAATAATAAAGGATTCGGGCAAAACGCTTGTTCAGGTTGTTGACAATGGCGCCGGAATGTCGGAAACCGACGCAAGGCTCGCTTTCGAGCGCCATGCCACGTCGAAAATAATCAGCGTGCATGACCTTAACGCAATACGCACAAACGGTTTCAGGGGCGAAGCCCTTGCTTCAATTGCGGCTGTGGCCATGGTTGAGCTTAAAACAAGGCGCAGCGGCGAAGAAGCCGGCACAATTATACGGATAAGCGGGTCGAAGGTAGAGACACAGGAGCCGTGCAGCTGTCGGGAAGGGTCGAGTTTTGCAGTAAAAAATCTGTTTTTCAACATACCGGCGCGAAGGAAATTTCTGAAGTCGGACAACACCGAAATGAGGCACATTGTGGGCGAGTTTCAGAAGATAGCCCTGGCGCGTCCCGAAATAAGGTTTCATCTTCATCATAACAATTCGGAAATATACAACCTGCCGGCGGGCAACCTGCGGCAACGCATAACCGGAGTGTTCGGCAGGCAGATAAACACGGAACTGATACCGCTTGAAACCGAAACCACGCTTGTGTCGATAAGGGGATTTGTGTGCAAGCCCGAAAGCGCCCGGAAAACATTCGGCGAACAGTTTTTCTACGTAAACAACCGGTTCATGAAGCATCCCTATTTCCACCGGGCTGTTAACGAGGCATACCAGAGGATGCTGCCGCCTGATGCAATACCGTCGTATTTCATTTGCATGGAAACCGACCCTGCATCGATAGACGTTAATGTGCATCCGTCGAAAACAGAGATAAAGTTTGAAAACGAGCGTCAGATATGGCAGATACTGGTTGCTTCGGTGCGCGAGGCGCTGGGGAAATTCAATATTGTGCCGTCGATTGATTTCGGGAGCGAAGCGCTTTTCGACATTCCGGTGCGCAGCGCATCGTCGCACATTCCCAACGTTCCTCCGATAAGGATTAACCCTGCGTTCAACCCTTTCGACAGCCAGCAGCAGGCCGGCAACAGGCAGCTGACCGACTGTCGCTTCGAGCATGAGGACGTACGCGGATGGGAAAAACTTTTTACCCCCGCTGAAAAGGATGCGGAACGCGAACCTGCTGCCTATGCAGGCACCGAAAGAAAGATGTTTCAGGTAAAAGGCAGGTACATAGCCTGCCCGGTTATGTCGGGCATAATGCTTATTGACCAGAAAAGGGCGCACGAAAGGGTTCTTTACGAAAAATACATGAACAGTTCGGACAGGGGGCAGTTTGTAAGCCAGACCGAAATGTTTCCCGTTACCGTTGAAATGAATCCATCGGAACTGATGGTTGTAAAAGAAATTGAGCCGGAGCTTTCCGTGCTGGGTTTCAGGATGGAATACGCTGAAAACAGCACCGTTGTATTGACAGGCCGGCCGGCCGACGAAATTACAGACCCCGCCGAGGTGCTGAAAAGGCTTGCCGAAGAGTATAAAAGCTCCGGGGCCGACGCCGTTTGCAACACGCAGGAACGTATTGCGGCAACCATGGCGTCGGTATCGGCCATTCAGTACGGTAAAAGCCGGTCGCAGCAGGAAATGGAAAACCTTTTCGACGCTCTTTTTACATGCCGCGAGCCAAACTATTCGGCAAAAGGCAAACCGGTAATAACAATTATGAAAATTGAAGAAATTGACAGCAGATTTTGAGCAGCTTATATTTACTGTGTTTTAATATCCCTTATATTAAGCTGAAGTGTTTTATTGCCTCTGAATTCGTTCATTTCTATCGAATAGCAGATGTCGAAAGGTTTTCCTGACCTTATGTGTTCAAAGTGATTAGCCTGTCCGAAGGCTATTGCCGGCAAAATTACGGTTCCCGACGATTCGTGGCAGAGATCGAGTTTAAGGTGTTCACCGTTTGAGCCTACCATACGCCCGCTGCCGGTATCGAAAACATTGCGGGATACAAATACGGGCGCCATGTTGCAGGGGCCGAATGGCTCAAACTGCCTTACTATCCTGTAAAAACTTTCATTAATTGCCGAAAACGGCAGTTCCATGTCGATAGATATTCTCGGAACAAGCTGTTCTTCGGTAATTGTACCGCTCACATGGTTTTCAAATTTTTCCATAAACGGCTGTATCTTTTCTTTTTTAAGGGTAAGCCCTGCGGCAAACATGTGCCCCCCGAAGTTTTCGAGCAGGCTGCCGCATGCCTCAATTGCCTGGTAGAGGTCGTATCCCTGCACCGACCTTGCCGAGCCTGTTGCAAAACCGTTCGACTCGGTAAGGATTACCGTAGGCCTGTAATATGTGTCTATAAGCCTCGACGCTACGATGCCGATAACACCTTTTTTCCAGCCGGGGTTGAACAGTACGGTTGTTTTGGCGTTCAGCCTGCGCTTGTCGCCGGCAATCATGCGCATGGCTTCGGCTGTTATGCTGCGGTCAACGTTGCGCCTTTCCATGTTGAAGGCGCTTATCTCCCTGCTTATGCCGATTGCTGTGGCCGGGTTGTTCGATACGAGGAGATCGACGGCCTTGCTTCCGGTTTCCATCCTTCCGGCTGCATTGATTCGCGGACCTATTTTGAACACTATATCGTCTATCGACAGCGATTTGTTTATTTCCGATTCGCGTATAATTTCTTTAAGCCCCATGCGCGGCGACTCGTTAAGGCGCTTCAGTCCATAAAAGGCCATGATGCGGTTTTCTCCGGTTATGGGCACAATGTCGGAGGCAATGCTTACTGCTACAAGGTCGAGGTAATGATAAACCGTATCGACAGGTATTCCGTGTACTTTTGAATATGCCTGTATGAGTTTGAAGCCTACTCCGCATCCCGACAGGTCTTTGTACGGATAGCCGCATCCAGGCTGTTTGGGGTCGAGAACAGCGAGGGCTGCCGGTATTTCGTCGCCGGGGTAATGGTGGTCGCATATTATAACATCGAGCCCTTTTGTGTGGGCATATTTAACCTTGTCGGCCGATTTTATTCCGCAGTCAAGCGTAATAATTACCTTGAAGTTGTTGCCTAATGCATAGTCGATCCCCTCAAAGGAAACACCGTAGCCCTCTTTATACCTGTCGGGTATATAATAACCTACATTTGAATACTGTTCCCTCAGGAATGAATACATAAGGGCGACTGCTGTTGTGCCGTCAACGTCGTAATCGCCGTAAACAAGTATTTTTTCATTCTTTTTAATGGCTGTCGATATTCTGTCAACGGCAATGTTCATGCCTTTCATAAGAAACGGATCGTGCAGGTGGCCAATATCGGGGCGAAAGAAGTTTTTTGCTTCGGAAAACGTTGTAATTCCGCGCTGAACCATAAGGTTTGCCAGCAGGCCGGAAACTCCAAGTTCAGCCGACAGTTTATCGACTGCCGAAGACGCTCCCTGTTCGCTTATTATCCATTTCCTGTCCATCAGATTATTTATGCCGGCCGTCGGTTGAGTACCCGCCACAGGCAATCTGGCGCAAAGATATGATTATTTCATAAATATGAAAGCTGAGCGCTGTTTGTGTATCAACCCTCATGCACCACTGCGGGATACTTGCGCAACTTCGCGCAACCGTGTTGCAGCACCGTCATTGCGAGAGTTCACCCCAAAGTTTTGGGGCATAATGCGGATATGACATATTTGCTTAAAATCAATAATTTACGCAATTATGTCATTGGTAGGAGCGAAGCGACGAAGCAATCCAGAGAAACAATACAACCACTGGATTGCTTCCCGCTTCGTACCTCGCGGTTCGCAATGACGAACACCCCCCCCCGCACGGCATTTGAGTAGCCGCGCGGAGGGGGTGTTTTACGTGCAGGTGTGCAATCTTGAAACTCCCTGATCGCTTATTATCCATCAGATTAGTTCCAGATTAAATATTTCCCTTAATTTTTCGCCAACTATTCTTTTTGCCTCATCCATACTTTGTTTTTCCCCCAGTTCGCACTCAAGCGATGTAACGTCCTTATCCGTAAAACCACAGGGGTTTATATGGTTGAAATACCTGAGGTCTGTATTTACGTTAAACGCCAGCCCGTGCATGGTTACAAACCTGCTTGCCTTTACTCCTATTGCACATATTTTCCGTGCTCTTCCCTCAACCCCGGAGGCTATCCAGACGCCTGTTTTGCCTTCGAGCCGCGAGGCTTCAGGTCCGTACTCTGCAACGACTCTTATTATCGCTTCCTCGAGATTGTAAATATACTGTTTAAGCCCGATATTCAATGCTTCAAGGTCGAAAACCGGATAGCATACTAACTGTCCCGGCCCATGATATGTGATATCTCCTCCTCGGTCTATTTTATAAAATGAAGCACCTATGTTTTGCAAGCCCCCGGTATCTGTAAGCATATTGCTCTGCGAACCGCTTTTCCCGAGGGTATATACGTGCGGATGTTCAACAAAAATCAATGTTCCTGAAAACACATTGTAGCCTGCAGATTTTTTAATTGACGTCATTTCAGCGAAGATGGCTGCCTGAAATTCCCATGTTTCTTTAAAACCGCAAACTCCCATGTCATGAAGCCGAACTTTATATGGGGAGGCTATCTTATTCATGTTATACGTGTCTGACAGCGTGGTATGACGACCTTGCATGCGGGCTGCTTTCTACAAACCTGAAGCCTGTGTTAAGGGCTATATTTCTGTATTCATCAAACTCATCAGGAGTGTAGTATTTAACAGCTTCCATGTGAGCGAATGACGGTTGAAGGTATTGGCCTATTGTCAGGATAGTGCATCCTGAATTAAATATGTCATTAATTGTTTGCAGTATTTCTTCGCCGGTTTCGCCAAGCCCAAGCATAAAACCGCTTTTTGCCGTAATGCCGGCCTGCGAAATGAGGTTGAGAACGCCAAGGCTCCTGTCGTAATCTGCTTTTGTCCTTATCTGTGGAGTTAATCTTCGCACGGTTTCAATGTTGTGCGAAATTATTTCGGGCTTTGCTTCAATTATCTTTCTAATAAGAGATGTTTTTCCGTCAAAATCGGGAATAAGGCATTCAATTGTTACGTTACCGTTTATTTTTTTAACCTGTTTTACCGTTTCCGCCCAGTGTCCCGCCCCTCGGTCATAAAGGTCGTCCCTGTCAACGGAAGTTATAACGCAATGTTTAAGGTTAAGTTCATCGACAGCTTCGGCAAGGTGTAATGGTTCATCGGCGTCGGGCGCCGACGGCCGTCCTGTTTTTGTGGCGCAGAACCGACATGCCCTGGTGCATATATCGCCAAGTATCATAAATGTGGCCGAACCTGCATTCCAGCATTCCCCTATATTGGGACAGCGTCCGCTTACGCATATTGTATTAAGCCCGTAGCTTTCAACCGTCTTTTTAACTGCAATATAATTTTCTCCCGCCGCCCTTTGCATCTTAAACCATGAAGGCAGCCTGCTCGTCTTTTCCATAACCGCAAAGTTAAAGCAATCATCGCCAAAATACTATATGTTCTGGATTTTTATCTTAATTGATTATAACGAAGAATACGCCTGAAAAACATGGCTTTGTATTGAAGTAAAGTTACAGAAAAACAAAAGCCCCTTTGAATTTCTTCAAA
Source organism: Bacteroidales bacterium (assembly GCA_031285575.1). Lineage (GTDB taxonomy): Bacteria > Bacteroidota > Bacteroidia > Bacteroidales > VadinHA17 > LD21. The sequence continues at coordinate 5,087 of JAITVX010000001.1, read as the reverse complement.
GAAGGCTTTTGACCATTCAAACCATGATTCTTCCCAAATTATCAAACAAACAACCCGATAAATCCCGTATAAAACTGTCTGTTTTTATCTTTGTCGGGGTGAGAAGACTCGAACTTCCGACCTCTACGTCCCGAACGTAGCGCGCTAGCCAACTGTGCTACACCCCGAAAAACCTTTAATAGGTTTTAATTCAAAATTCCTGGCCTCTTCCGTCATAAAACGACGGAGTTTTGAACGGCAAAGATAGAACTTTTTTTAATTTCTGTTAATTCTTTGCCAAAGTTTTTGAATAGTTCGCAAATGATTCCATAACAGGTTCAACGCTCCATCCCGATATTATTCCTCCATAGAAATAAAAGATAACATCGAACGTAACGTTACTGTTCCTGTCGGTTACTTTATAATTTTTGGTGTAACCATATTCTTTATCAAGCGAGTAATCTGTAAGGTCTATCTTAATTGTTTCCTGGTCTTTTGCAAACTGACCGGCTATTGCTTGCCTTACTGGCTGCATTTCAGGATTCCGCCTGCTTCCCGCCGTCAGGCGGTTAATATAGTCGCCGGGGTTATTAACCTGCATGGCTTCTGTTGCAGCACGCATAACTTCTGCCTGGTTTGCTTTCCTTATTTCAGGAAGAAGGCAGGCTTTTGCCAAGCTTAAATAGGCAGTCATTCTGAGGTTCATGGCATTCATAATTCCTTTATTTTGGAATGGGTCGGAGTTGGCTGTGGCTGTTATCTGCGGTTTGGGTTGTCCTTTTGCAGCAGCTCTTGCCGCCCTTGCACTGTCGGCATAGGCTTTAAACTGCTGCCTTATTTCGGGCGACCGCAAGCCTCCTATTGTGAATATGGCAATTCCTTCGGCGCCGTTTTTAAGGGCTGCATTCATGCAGTCGAACATTGCCGGGCCATTGGTTGCAGTCATTCCGCAGTATGGAGTGGTCATGGCGTTTTTGTCGCGAACGTTTTCCATTGCACAGTCTGCAATAAAGCTAACGTCGCCTGTATAATAATTATGATACACCATAGGAAAGACTATGTCGAGGTTCCATTTTCCCCAATCCTGACGCACCATTTTTCTGGCCATCTTGGGAGTCGGGAATGGCGACGCTGCCATTACTTTTCCATGGGCATGAACAACTTCCGCTATCATATTTGCAACTTCCGTAATCTGGTCGCATCTGAATTGTAACCAGTTTTCATCGGCTGAAGGATCTTCCTGTTCGAGCGGATCGTATCCATATTCTTCCTTAAACAGCCTGAGCATTTCAGGATGGTATCCATAGTCAAATTCAGGGTACTCTTTATCCTGCACTATTCCATAGCGCGACCAAAGGGTTGTTGGCAGGATAACGTCAACAAAGCGGTGATAGTCGATGGCTATTCCGTTTAATCCTTCAACTTCACAATATGCTGTTACTTTGTTCTTGATAAATTCGCGTACTTCTGGCAGTGCCGGGCACATAAACTTATAATAATCGACGTATGCCCTGGTATCGGCAAGGCTTTCGCCTTTTCTGTTAACGCTTTGCCATTCAGGATGGGCTTTTACGATAGAGTCCCTTCCATGTTCAAGGTTCATTGTCCATAGCCATGCATAAACTTCTATTCCGTGCTCATGCGCAATTGGTATGGCTTTCCTGTAATCGTCGGGTGTAGGAGCATTGAGCATTACTCCGTCGATTCCAGTATTGTTCATTACTGTGCATATTGAATCAAAATTCATTCCGGGACGATAATCAAGCCATGTCCAAAACATGGGATACTCTTTTTCAACTTTTTTTGAATTGCATGCCATCATACTGAAAAGCAGTAACGGGATAATTAAGATTTGTAGCTTTCTCATCATTTGATATTTTAAAATTCATGATTGTTAAAAACAGGCTGAATGGCACAGACGTGCACTCCAGTCAACAATGTGCAATGTTATAATTTTTCATGGAAAAAAGGAAATAAAATTACCGGTTAAAATAAACCGTAACAGCGCCGGTTCTGTTGATGACCGACCCGCCAGGGGCTCTGACTTTCAGATGCCACAGGTAAACATCCTGACCAACAGGTGAACCGTTGAAGGAACCGTCCCATGAGGCATCGCCATTTCCTGTTTCAAAAATGATGCGTCCATGGCGATCTGTTATTACAAGGTGATATTCGGTAGGAACAAACGACAGAACAGGCTTGAACAGATCGTTTACCAGATCGCCGTTGGGTGTGAATACATCGGGAACTGCAATATTTTCAACAGGTACAATACATTCGGTTTGCGAAACGGAAGAACCGTTTATGCCGTATGGATTAAGCATCTCCGAGGCTCTGACAAAGAAACATATTCTGTCGGAATTGACCTCATACATTATGCTGTTATAGTTTAATGTGTATGAGGTGTCGGACGTTACAGCAAGGTTTATCGTATTGTTACCAGAAATGGCAAACAGAGAATAGCTGTCAACCTTCCCGTTCCATTGTTTACAGGGATTCCATTTAATCTGTATGACGCCACTGGCGTTTTCCACACTCAGAACAATATTTGATGCTTCGTTTGAAACTGTCGCAGGAACAGCACAACTGTTCATGGCCGAAAGCCGGTAGCGGTTTACTGCCGAAACATCAGCGGTAGCATCGGAGTAAAGTAGAGTATTGCCGGAAGAGTTTATGTCTGCCAGTGCAGTAAAGCCTCCGTTCCCAGTCTGTCTTTCGAGCAGAAATGACTTTATTTCCGTATCGTGGTCGTATGTAAACGAAAGCTCTATGCGGTTGTCTTCAACCGTTGCATAATCGGCATTTATCCAGGCTGGTGGCCTCTGCATGTTCGTCACAACGGATGTCATATTCGACCTTGAATTACCTCCGCCTTCGAGTTTTGCTTCAACAAAAAAACTGTACTGGCTGTTGACGTTAAAGTTGCTGAAGGTAAATTCTGTACTGTTGCCAGGCAGTTCGGCTATCTGTGTAAAATCGCTTCCGTTTGCCGACGACATCACGGCATAGTTCACTACCGGCGTAGGTTCGCCGAAATAGCTGTTCCATTTTATCGATATTTTATTGCCGCATGTGTCTATTGACGATTCGGCAAAGATTGTGTTCAGGTGGTTCGACAGCGGACTTGTACAGTTTGGATTTCTGTGGGCGGCAACCACGTATGTAACACTGAAGTATTTTGTGGCCGGAGTTGAATATGTGTGGCTTGTTGCCGACGGGTCTTTTATGGTATCGACCGGCAGTCCTGCGCCGTTACTGTACGTATATATTATATATGCGGCAATATCGGGCGATGGGCTTGGCGCCCATCTTAGCGTAACGTTTCCGTTTGCAGGGTTTACCGTTACTGCGTTAAGCACCGGCTGAACCGGAATGGAACAGTCGGTTTGGGCGCCGCATTTTTCCGGGAAAAAAGATGCAATGGCAAGTAAAACGCAGGGAATAATTATTTTCAAACTCTTTTCGTTATGTTGGTAATCTGTATATTTAATTCTGCAAAGATACGCGCGCACGTATTATAAAAAATCAAATTTACATAACTGTTACGCAGCCGCCAAGATTTTCTTTGGGGGATTTGGGTACTTTATCTTCGGGTATATCAAAATGACATTTGTCATGCATATTTATTTTGCATTGGAATTCAATAAAAACTTATTCATGAAATAAAAAATAACATTAGTATTCAATTAGGATCAGCAATAGCTCTTTAAAACATTTAAGAACAAATCAGTTACAGAGACTTTTCGATTAAACGGATTTCAATTCTCACCTTTGTAGCCTATATACAGGCTGCTCTATGCATAAGGATAATTTCGTTTTCGCTCAACTCATTGCATTCTTAGATAGAAACAGGTTCTACATACAGTGCGTTTTACCCGACACACTCCGGTCAATAAGAACAAGATCTGCAAGAACAATTGCAGCGGCAGCTTCGGCTATAACAGGTACGCGCAAAGCTATGCAGGCGTCGTGCCGGCCTGTTATATGGAGAACTGTGGCTGTCTGTTCCTTAAAATTATATGTGTCCTGCCTTGCGCCGATTGATGAGGTGGGTTTTACAGCTATCCGGAACACTATTTCGTTGCCGTTTGTTATGCCGCCATTTACGCCGCCCGAGTTATTTGTTGTAGTTTGGCCTCCTGAACCCGTGTAGGCATCGTTATGCACCAAACCTGTCATGCTCGTGGCGGCAAAGCCTGCACCAAATTCAATCCCCCTGATGGCGGGGATTGAGAATATGAGCTGGCTTAGTGCCGACTCGAAAGAGTAGAAGAACGGTTCGCCGAGGCCAATTGGCGGGTTAGCTACCCGGCATTCGACTATTCCTCCCACGCTGTTGTTTGCCGCTATTGCCTTTTCAACAGCTTCGTCGATGTTTTGCAAGCCTCCGGCGGAAATAAGGCTAGCCGTTATGCTGGCCTGGGTGACTATTTTTTTTGCTATTGCGCCAGCGGCTACGAGCCCCCATGTAATGCGTCCCGAGAAGTGACCGCTTCCGCGCATGTCAGCAAATCCCGCGTATTTGATGCGCGCCACATAGTCGGCGTGCCCCGGGCGCGGAATGTCGCGGAACAGGTCATAGTCGGACGATCTATGGTTACCGTTGCGTGTTATTATCGTTATGGGTGCTCCGGTTGTGTGGTTTTCATGTATGCCGCTCAGTATTTCGGGCAGGTCGGCTTCCATTCGTGGTGTTGTGCCCCTGCCGCCACTTTGCCGTCTTTTGAGGTCGGGTAAAAGGTCTTCGCTGCTTATTGTTATTCCTGGAGGGCATCCGTCAACAACCACGCCAATGGCCGATCCGTGCGATTCGCCAAATATTGTTATCCTGAAAAGCTGTCCGAAAGTATTCATATCGTTTTTTTTGCAAATCTACATGAATTTCACCAATTACATGCAGATGGATAATAATGTTGGGTGAAATTTACAAAGGATGATGAGCTTTGGGATATGTAAATTATGAATGTATATTAATTTAATATTTTGCTGCAGTTTTGCAAAAGCCACTTCTCAGGTACGCCAGACTTTATCCGACGGCTAACGCAAGTGTAAACCGTATGCCAATAACTATACTTTTCGATGAAGTGAACACCACTTGCTTCCATTCT
>JAITVX010000196.1 GCA_031285575.1 Bacteroidales bacterium | reverse complement strand
CGCCGTTGTTCATCGTAACTGTATGCGGTTTCGGCTCCGTTGCAGTACTTCATGTACACGCGCTGCTCAAACTTGTCGTATCCCAAATGGTTTACATAGTTGTACGAGTAGGCTTTTTCGCCTTTTACACCCTGCAGCAGGCCGCCTGCGTTGTACGTGTAGGTGATTTTTTCGCCATCGGGATAAATCATCTCTTCTACACGGTTCCAGCTGTCGTACTTCCACTTGGTAAGGTACGTGGCGATTGCCTGATTGGGGATGATGAGCGTTCTTCTAACACTTTCGATATTCCCCAAACGGTCGTAGGTAAACTCCTGCGCCCCGCTGCCGTCCTCCTGCAACATCAGCCGTCCCACACGGTTGTAGGGGGCGTTCTTGTTGCCATAGGTGTAACGTACATTGTTTTCGGGATGGTTCGGGTAGGTAATCGCCGTTAAACGGTTGAACTCGTAATCGTAGGTAATCGCTTTGCCTTCTTCTTCCAGACTGGCCGTTTGCTTGCTTAACAGGTTGCCCGCGTTGTCGTAAACAAAACCTGTCCGGCCCGATGCGGGATGCGTTACTTCCGTGCGACGGCCTGCCATGTCGTACATCGAAACGGTTTCGTTGCCGCCGTTGTCGATGGCTTTCAAAAGCTGGTTGATCGGATCAAATTCAAAGCGGGTGGTTATGGTACCGTCGGGGCCGGAGTATTGTTCGGTTTTTACCGTCAGACCGGAGCCGTTGGTAAAGGTTGCCTGCTGCCCGCCTTCGCCATCGGTTACGGTGGTTATCAGTGTACCGTCGGCAGCGTTCTTTGTGTAATTTGTTGTGGAAACCGTTCCATCGGGCAGCGTGGTTTTTACAGCCCTGTCCAGAATGTCGTATTCGGTTTGAGTGGGGGCAACATGGTCGAAAGCGGCATTGCCAAAGCCGAGGAACTCGCGCTCGTGGCGGTCGTGCTTCCCGCTTTCGTATTCAAAAACGGTTTTCATGTTGGCGCCGTCATCGGCAAGTCCATCATCGGTTTCAACGGATTTCATCACCCATTTACCGCCCGGATGGTCGTAGGTAGCCTGCGTCCGCGTGTAGTCGAGCGTAAAGGCGCCTCCCAGCGGGTTGCGCACCGATTTCAGCTTGTTGGTGCGGGCGATGGTGGAACGGCGGACGGTCATTGCATCTTCGCTGTCCGATGATACGATTTCGGGATAGCCGTAGCCATCCACGTCGCGGATGTCCGATTTCTGCCTGTCCATGGTGCAACATTAATGAGCGTATATCCGTTATTGCCTGCAGACTAAAAGACCGTTTAACCGGTGCAGGCACACTTCCGTACCGGTTTGTTTTGCACAATTGTTATGGCAACAGTTTACTGTTTTCAGCGGCGGGTATTTTGCAGCGTTTTCTTCAGAAATCATAACCTATGCTTATGTACGTTTTTAAATGTTTAAAGTGGCGTTCTTCGCCATATTCCCCGTACATAATTCCGGCTTTTATGGGGCCTATAACAGAGTTGTAACTTGCTCCCAAACCATATCCCGACAAAAATACAATATTTCCCGCCGGTGCATCGGCAATGTTGCCGGCAGCGGCAAAGCCTGCCATAATGTTAATGTATAAATCTTTTAGCAGCGCTACATATATTTCCGATCTTACTGCAGCCATGTTTCTTACCTTAATCTGGTTTGGGTGAAAACCGGGCATTGCAACCGATCTCTTTGTTGTTGCCTGCACACCGCCAAGAAGCAGGAAGTTATTCTGTTCCGAAATCGAGTCGCTTTTACCTGTATATATGGCTTCGCCGCCAAGCGCCACTGTTACGTTGCCCGCCCTGAAGTAGTTTGTAATACTTCCGCGCGCCGAGTAAAATGCCGACGGCTCGTAGCCGGGCTGTTCGGTCATAACTGTTTCCGAATACCGGCTGTGCTGCCTTGCACTGTGCAGCTTTGAAACTCCTACCGACAGGTTCAAAAGCACCCCCTTCCCAGGAAAATACTTACTGTCGAGCGTATTTCTCGAAAACACCAGCCCCGACGAAATGTAATTATATTTATAGTTCGCAGCGCTGTTAGCCGGAACATAATAATCGGGCTTCAGCGCTGTTTCTTCGTAGCTTCCGTAAACGGAAAACATGTTGCTGAGGCCTGTATAATTGTTAATCGACGCCCTGTATGTTGTGTTGCGGCTGTAAGTATTTCCTGTTGCAGCGTTATGCTCAAGCCACGGCAAAAGAGTATTGTCGGCAAACAGGTTAATGTTAAACCCCATTTTCTGATTTTTCCCGAAATACTGAAGTATGTCTGTCCTTATCCTGTAATATGTTCCGATGTATGAATTGAAATCGATAACCGAACGGTGTACCGGATAGTTTTTCAGCGTAAAACCCATTATAAGCCCGGCCTGCAGTGCGTTGTCGTAATGAACCGAACCGTAAAGCATTGCATTCGGCTTTTCAACACAATCGATTGCAAGTATAAGCGAGTCATTTCTCGACACCACCCTGTATTTAACCTTTTCAAACCACGACCGTCCATACAGCAAATCTATTTTCTCGGTCAAATGCCGGCGGTCAACAGGCTCTCCGGGGGTTATGTCAAGAATCCCCGCTATCTGTTCGGTTGAATATATTCTGTTTCCGGTTATCTCAATCCTGTCGAAGGCAATACTGTTTTTATCCGGAAGGCGCGGCGCCGGCTGTTGCCGCCCAAGCATGTCGAGCGAATCGGCCAGGCGTTTGAACCTGTCCTTCAGCGGCAGTGCAGCCACGTATCCGGCCATTACAAGCGAATCGACATTGTTAAAATCGGCCACTGAAAACCTTGCAACATCAGGCCTTGCAAGCAGACTGACAAGTTTTTTTTCTTCCTCAAAGTCTTCAGCGCTTCGCGACATTGCAATCTGCCCTATTATTCCGGGCAGCGTATGCAGTTTTTCAACGCTGTATTTATCAAACCCCACATACGAACCTACAAGTATGTCGGCCCCGAGGCCCTTTGCCGAACTTGCCGGGAAATTCCTTATCAGCCCGCCGTCGAGCAGCAGCAGGGTGTCGATCTGTATTGGCGTAAATACCGACGGCACCGTAAAGCTTGCCCTTATTGCGTCGGGCAGGTATCCGTTTTTCAGTTCCGTATTCCTGTATGTTATTATATCCGTTGCATTACACACAAACGGTATGGGCAACTTGCTGAAATCGGCAATATCGGCCACCGGCCACAGGTAATAGCCAAGGTTTTTCTCAATCTGCTGACCGTTGTTCAGCCCCGACGGAATGTTTACTCCCTTTGTCGATATTGAAATTGAA
>JAITVX010000151.1 GCA_031285575.1 Bacteroidales bacterium | reverse complement strand
TTCATTTGCGGAAATTATTACCGGATTCCTGTCGCAATACACAGAAGATAATCCTGTTAACGAAACTCTTGCTAAAAGATACTATCACGATGTCTTAAAGGAAGCTGCACGCAGGCTTGTCCTTGATGAAAATCTGCGCCTTGATGGTAGAACCCCTGTGGAAATAAGACCTATTGTTTGCGAGATTGACCCGCTGCCAGCAACGCATGGTTCATCACTGTTTACCAGAGGCGAAACACAGTCGCTTACAACGGTTACGCTTGGCACAAAACTGGATGAGAAAATTATTGACGACGTTTTAAACAAAGGCACTGAAAAATTCACGCTGCATTATAACTTCCCCCCGTTTGCAACCGGCGAAGCAAAACCTTATCGTGGCACCGGGCGCAGGGAAATAGGGCATGGGAATCTGGCATTGCGGGCATTGAAAAACATGATGCCTCCTGAAGATGAGAATCCTTATGCGGTGAGAGTTGTTTCCGACATTCTCGAATCAAACGGATCTTCATCAATGGCTACCGTCTGCGCCGGGTCATTAGCCCTTATGGATGCCGGGGTTAAAATCAGGAAACAGGTATCGGGCATTGCAATGGGGCTTATTACCGACAAAAAAACCGGACAATACGCAGTACTGTCGGATATACTTGGTGATGAAGACCATCTTGGCGATATGGATTTTAAAGTAACTGGCACTCGTGATGGAATTACAGCCACGCAAATGGATATAAAAATCGACGGTCTCTCGTTCGAGATTCTTGCGAAAGCGCTTAACCAGGCCAAAAACGGCAGGATGCACATACTTGATATTTTGGATGAAACAATATCAGAGCCTCGTCCGGAACTAAAGCCGCATGCGCCACGAATTGAAATGCTCACCATTCCTAAAGAAATGATAGGAGCCCTGATAGGCCCCGGCGGAAAAGTAATACAGGAGATACAGAGAGTTACGGGTGCTACAATTGTAGTGGAAGAAACTAACGGCCATGGCGAAGTTAACATATTTGGCGAAAACTTGGATGTTATTGCTTCCGCCTCAGAGTGGGTAAAGAAAATTGTAACCATTCCAGAAGTAGGGCAGATATATAAAGGTAAGGTTAAAACCATTGTTCAGTTCGGCGCTTTTGTAGAGATACTTCCAAACAGGGATGGATTGCTGCACGTATCTGAAATTGACTGGAAAAAGACTGCAAACGTAGAAGACGTGTTGAAAGAAGACCAGGAGGTGGAAGTAAAAATAATTGAGATAGACCAGAAGACTGGCAAAATAAAACTTTCAAGGAAAGAGTTACTTCCCCGTCCGCCGGGAAGTGAAAACGAACAGAGGGAACCAAGGGAGTACAGAGAAGACAGGGAGCGCAGCAGTAGATATAAGGGAGACAGAAAGCATAACGACCGGAGATAAACATTGTGTGTTGTTAATCTGATATTTATGGAATCACACAAAGAATCCATTTTAACATACTACCTGAGAACCATTAAATGTTTCAAACAGATGAATGATTTTATGTATCTGTTGCTTTCATATTTATCAACCAGATATTAGAAATAATCTTTTGGAAAAAAATGACATAACTGTCTGAAAATATAGCCCCCATTTATTGCTTACAATTTATAGCCTCCTGCAAAAGTAAACTTCTGACAGACTCTTGGTAATTTTTATATTACTTATCGGTTAATAAGCAATTTATTTTCTGTTTTTAACCGCACACCTGTGGATAAGTATTCGTATCTACGCAATGAAATTAGGTTCATTCGTAAATAACTCAAACCGGAAGATATACTATTTTCTTTGTCTCAAAAAAGCTGTTATCGCAAAAAGTGTTTATGCCGTATGTTTTTACCTTACCCGCAAAGGGTGCAAGCTCTTCTGTCAGGTCGCCTCCTTTAAGGCATATAATGCCATTGGGAATTTTGTTTACAGATCCGGTATGAATATTTTTCCTTGTGGTTTTCACCAGCTCCGGAAACTTCATTACCGCTCTGCTTATGACAAAATGATACCTGCTTTTTTCATTTTCAATCCGTTTGGCAAGTGGTATTATATTGGTGAGGTTAAGTTCGTTTTTTACGGCGGCAACTACCTTGATTTTCTTTTCAGTTGAATCGAGCAGCGTAAATTCCGATTCGGGAAACAGTATTGCAAGAGGTATGCCGGGAAATCCACCTCCTGTTCCGACATCAAGAACACTGGTACCGGGAACAAAATCGATAAACATAGCAATAGTTAAAGAATGAAGAACATGATGCGTATAGAAATTGTCCATGTCTTTTCTCGATATGACATTTATCATCGAATTCCAGTGAATGTATATATCCTTTAGCCTTAAAAGATTTTCAAGCTGTTCTTTGGTGAGGTTTGGAAAACATTTCTCAATGTCGTGAAGCATTATCTGTTACCGGTTTTTACAAGTACATTTTGTATAAGTGTCTTTGCTCTGAAAAGTTCGGCCTTTACCGAGCCGATAGGTATATCTAATTCGTCTGCTATTTCTTCGTACGAATATTCCTCGTAGTATCTGAGTTGAATAATTTTTCTGTATCTTGGCTTCAACTGGTTTACAATATTTTTCAGGATTTCTACTTTCTGACTGTTGATAAGTGATTCTTCAGGGTTGGGAGTGGATGAAAGGTGCGTTACCGTAATACTGTCGAGGTCGTCGTAAGGACTGCCGGTTGAAGCCGGCGACATCTGTTTTTTTCTTATAAAATCAACGCAGTTATTGGTTGCAATTTTGAAAAGCCACGTGCTGAAGGCGTATTCAGGTGTATATGTGTCAATGTTAAGGAATGCCTTACCGAATGCTTCTACGGTGAGGTCTTCGGCATCGGCTACATTACCGACCATTTTGAGCAGCATAAAATAAACAGAGTCGCGATAGTGACTCATAATGCTTGTAAAGGCCTTTTCGCTGCCCTTTTTTGCTTCCTCAACAAGTGCAAGGTCGGCAATTGCTTTTTCAGAAAAACCATTTGTTATTTCCATTTCATAGCGCCGGTTCTTCGGCTATATTTAAAGGTGTAAAATATCAAGTTTATTAAGGGTGAAATGATGTCGAAAAAAAGTGATGCTGCAACAATTTTATGTTCATTTAGTTTTTTGCATACAAGTATCAATACTGTTGACTGTATGCACAGCCTCAATCCGAAACATGCCAGGGCATACGGCCACATGAATCCATTTATGAGCAAAACGGCCAGCGAGGCGTAAAAAACCGTTCGTGAGGCAGGCTCGGCGAGCAGCATCGCTCTGTCGTTTTGTTTATAATAGCGGGCGGTTGTAAGATGGCGACGTTTCTGTTTAAAGAAATCGCTTAATGTTACTGCCGGCACCGAACGGGTATGCGCACATGGCCTGAACTCGACGGCAGTATTGCCGGCGGTTGCATTGCCGTTCACAAACAGATCATCGTCGCCCGAAACAAGCTGGTAGTGGACGCCATATCCCTTGTTTTCAAAGAACGCCGAACGCCTGTATGCAAGGTTTCGCCCAACGCCCATGTAGGGCTGTCCTTTTATTGCCATGCCGAGATACTGCATGGCAATAGTAATGCAATCGTATCGTATGTAGGCATTCAGCAACCCTTTTCCGCAGAGATAACCGCCATAACCAAGCACAAAAACTGTTTTGTCGGTAAATCTCGAAGCAACGGTTGCAAGCCACATGTTCGATTCCGGTTTGCAGTCGGCATCGGTAAACAGCAGCAGTTCATTTCTGGCAGCCTTGATGCCTATAAGCTGTGCAAGCTTTTTATTGTGAGTAAACTTGGGATCTTTGTTTATGGACGAAACCTTGAGATGGGGATACTCAACGAGATATTTCCCGAGAACGTTGTAGGTATTGTCGGCCGAGCAGTCGTTTACCACAATCACTTCATAGTCGGGGTAATCCTGTGTAAGAACCATGGGCAGGAAACTGTCGAGGTTTTCGGCCTCGTTTCGTGCGCATATTATTATCGAAACAGGAGGTTTTTCCGTCGAAGTTTCCGTTGGTTCAAACAATGCAACGGGCAGATAGTATCGCAGATAATAAAACAACTGTATGCCTGTAGCCGCAATCAGTATCAGGAAGATAAACAGCAGAAAAAGATTGTCGATGTTAAACATTGTTTCCGTATGAAGCCGGTTAGTTTCGGCGGCCAAAGATACAATCAAAATCAACCCGAAAAAGCGGTATGCGCAAAATAATTTACGACAGATCTACTCTTATTGCACCTTTTTCTCTGATGAGCAGTTTATTGCATGCCTTCGCGCCAAAAATATGTTCCATGGAACGTATATATTCAGCCGACATGTTTTCGGGCACAAATGCCTGAATGGTTCCCGCAAATCCTCCTCCGTGTACGCGCCATGCACCGCGTCCTTTCAGCAGCAGTTCGCTTATTGCCAGGCCGAGTGCAACGCTTTGTTCATGCCTGCTGTTGGTTGTATAAACATTCTGGTTCAGCATGTATGAGCTGTAGCCCGACTCTGTAACCAGTTCCAGAAATGTGTTGAAATCATTACGTTCAAGCGCTGCAACCTGCTTTGCAACTCTTGTATTTTCGTTATAAAAGTGGATAGCCCGCAGTATTGCCCTGTCGCCTGTTGCGTTTCGCATTTCGGGCAGCGCTTCAAGCGTCTTTTCGAGAGAGGCGCCGCGAAGCGTTTTTGCTCCCATAAAGCCGGCAACAGACTTCATTTCAGCGAATACTGATGCATACTCGGGCGTAAGGTTCTCGTGGCTTCCGCCGGTATTGGTAATAACAAGCGAAAAGTTCGATTTGGAAAGGTCGAAAGCAATTTTCCGTATTGCAGGATTCGCAGTATCTGCAAAATCGATTGCTACAAAGCCTCCGCATGTGCAGGCTACCTGGTCCATAAGCCCGCACGGCTTGCCGAAGTAAACGTTTTCGGCATACTGTCCGGTCTGCGCTATGCAAACGGGCATAACGGTTCCGTTATTAAACAGATGGTTGAATATGGTTCCTACAAGCACTTCAAACGATGCCGACGAGCTGAGCCCCGATCCTTTTGGTACACAGCCGTCAATTACCGCATCGAAACCGCCTGTGCCAAAGCCAAGTTCCTGCAGCCTCGATGCTATTCCGCGAACCAGCGATGCAGGGGTGTTTTTCTCTGCCTCAACAGGCTGCAACTCATGCAGCGACACTTCAAAAGAGGGGTAGCCAAACGATTCTATCCTTACAGTGCCGGAACCGTTCGCTGCCGCCACGGCAATATTGTCGATGTTTACGGCTCCGGCCAGCACCATGCCATTGTTATGGTCGGTATGGTTTCCGCCTATTTCCGTTCTGCCCGGCGCGCTGAAGAACTGCGGTGAGTGCAGCCCCGAAAACGACTTAAATCTTTCGAGCGCCGAAACATAGCGGCAGGTCTGATATTCGGCAACGCCGGCGCCTGCCCCGTAAAGCTGCACAAAATGCCTGCCGCCGCCTGCCAGTATTTTCGTCTTCAATGTTTCGTAGTTTTTCATAAGCTTCATGCAACATATTTCACTGATAGCATCTATTCATTAGACTTC
>JAITVX010000092.1 GCA_031285575.1 Bacteroidales bacterium | reverse complement strand
ACCCCAATCGGCAACATGAAAGACATAACATTAAGAACGCTCGAAACGCTCGAACATGCCGACCTCATTCTTGCCGAAGACACTCGCCATGCGTCGAAACTGCTAAACCACTTCAACATAAAGGTGCCGGTTGCGTCGCACCACAAGTTCAACGAGCACCGTACGGTTGAAACCGTATGCGGCAAAATAATGTCGGGGCAAACGGTTGTTCTTGTTTCCGACGCCGGAACACCCGGCATTTCCGACCCGGGGTTTCTGTTAACGCGCCTGTGTATTGAAAAGGGACTGGATGTTGAAACACTGCCCGGTGCAACGGCGCTCATCCCGGCAATAGTAAACTCGGGGCTGCCGTGCGACAGGTTCTGCTTCGAGGGTTTTCTTCCGCAGAAAAAAGGTCGCGACAAAAGGCTGAAAGACCTTGCCGGCGAAACGAGAACAATGATATTCTACGAATCGCCTTTCAGGCTTATAAAAGCGCTTAAAGAGATGGCCGTACACTTTGGAGGCGCCCGCGAAGCCTCGGTTTCGCGGGAACTGAGCAAAATATATGAAGAAAATATCCGTGGAACGCTGGCTGCCCTCACGGAGCATTTTACCCTTAACCAGCCAAAGGGCGAAATAGTTATTGTGGTGGCCGGAAAAGGCAAAAGCAACACAAAACCGGTTTGTGATGAACCATAGAATACTGCTGCTGCCGGTTCTCCTCTTCTGCAGCGCCACTGCTGCACAGGCGCAGATACTGAAAGGAAAAATTGTAAACAGTGCACAGCAGCCTGTGCAGTATTCAACCGTTTACATACAGGAACTTCGCCAGGGAACAGTGGCCAATATAAACGGCGACTACGAAATAAAGCTGCCGGCCGGCACATATACGGCAGTTTACCAGAGCCTGGGATACGAACCTGTTGCCGTCAGTGTTTCTGTAACCGGGCAAACGGCAACAACACGCAATGTTACGCTTCCCGTGCAGTATTACCAGGTTCAGGAAGTAACCGTAAGAGCAACCGGCGAAGACCCCGCATACGGTATTATGCGGAAAGCCATCGGTGCAGCCGGATATCATCTTAACAGCATAAGCCACTACAGGGCTGAAATGTACCTGAAAGGCAGCCTTGTCTTCAACAGGATACCGAAACTGATACAGAGGTCGATAAAAAAATCCGACGGAAACATGTCGTCCGTAAAAACAGGCGACGCCTTTATGATGGAGTCGCTGAACGAAATAGAATACACCGCCCCCGGCACATACAGCCAGAAAACAGTTTCGCACAACAGCACATTCCCCTCCGGAAGCGGCAGTGTTTCACCCATGGCATACGTTGAAGCAAGCTTTTACCAGCCGGTGATAGCCGGAATGGCCATTTCGCCGCTGTCGCCCAAAGCCTTCTCATACTACCGGTTTAAGTACCTGGGTGCAACACGGCAAAACAACCGCACAATACACAAAATAGAAGTTATCCCCAAAAGAAAAAGCCAGCAGGTGTTTGAAGGCGTAATATGCATTATCGACGCACTGTGGTGCCTGCAAAGCGTTGACCTGCTTAACAGCAACTATGCTGCCGAAATAAGAGTAAGGCAGCTCTACATACCCGTACACGGCGACATGTGGATGCCCGTAAGCCATAACTTTGAAATAAGCACCGACATAATAGGCCTCGAAGCCGATATAGGATATGCCGTTTCGATAAAATATACCGACGTAAAACCCAACACGGCATTAGCCATACCGTCGTTAATATCACCGGGCATATCTGCCGCAGCGGCATCCCCCGGCATCGATACATCGGGCGCTGCCAACGCTTCGGCAACAGCCGGAAAGATTGAACGTATTCTTGAAAAGGAGAAGCTGACCGACAGAAACGCAATAAGGATAGCACGGCTTATGGACAGGGAGGTGGAAACAGCCATGAACAGCAGCCCGGCAGGAAACAGCGCAACCGGAACAAAAATTACCAGAACAGTTGACCAAAACGCAGGCAACAGAGACAGCACGTACTGGGCGCACACAAGGCCGGTACCACTCACCGCAACCGAAATAAGAAGCCTCGCCGCAAGAGACAGCATGAAAACCGTGCACGAACTCCGCAAGCCGGCAACCGACACGGCAGCCAGTGCGCCACCCAAACGCGGCAAATTTGCAGCACCCCTGAAACATGCCGCAACGGGCCACACATGGCGGATATACAGGAACGACACCACGGTAACGCACCGCCTGAGATGGGGAGGCCTCGTTGACCCCGGAAAACTGAGGTTCAACACAGTTGACGGCTTCGTTTACGGCTTCAGTGCCGACTGGCGCAAATACTTCGCCTCCGGCGCCTCCCTTTCGGTATATCCCGAAGCCTCGTGGGCATTCAGCCGCAAAACACCCATGCTGCGCGCCAATGCAGTATATTACTTCAACAGCTCAAACCAAAGCCAGCTCTATATGCGCGCCGGCTCCGAAAGCAGAGACATGGGCAGCGGCGGAAGCATAAACCCGCGCCTCAACTCCATCGCCTCGCTGTTTTTTGAACGGAACTGCCTCAAACTGTACGACTCGCGCTTTGCCACACCCGGATACCGCACCACAATAACCCCGGGGCTCGTAATCGACATCAGTGCAACACTCGAAAACCGCAGCAGGCTCGAAAACACAACCCTGTATTCAATAATCAACACCCCTGGCGACTATACCCCCAACACACCCGCCAGCCGCTACACCGACACGCTGATGCCCCCCGCAAACGCCATCGTTCGCCAGCACCACGCCGCCATCACCGCAAGCCTCAGCTTCACCCCGTTCATGAGCCACACCGTGGTTAACGGCCATAAAATACCGCAACGCTCCTCATGGCCAACATTCAGCCTCACGTGGCGGCACGGCACAAACCGGTCGGTCGGCGCCGGCACAGCCGGCATCAGCCACTACGACATGATACGGCTTGAAATCCTCAGGCAGTTCGACAACATGCCGCCACTGAGCGACCTCAGCATAATGCTGCGCACAGGCACATTCATCGACAGCCGCAGCGTACCGTTTGCCGACTTTTTCCACTTCAACGCCCAGCCCCTGCCCGTGCTGTTCGGCACCTACCGCGACGCCTTCATGCTGCCCGCCCGCTACGCACTGAGCACCCCCGAAGCATTTGCCGAATTTCACATTCGCTACGCAACACCCTACCTGCTGCTCAAGCTGCTGCCCGGCCTCAGTTCAACACTGCTGAAAGAAAACATAAGCCTCGCATTTCTTGCAGCAAAAAACAACGGCACATATACCGAAGCCGGATACAGCATAAGCGAAATATTTTTCATGGCCGAACTCGGAG
>JAITVX010000089.1 GCA_031285575.1 Bacteroidales bacterium | reverse complement strand
AGCAACTTATTCCGGCACTGCCTGAAAGGTCTGTTATTGTGATGGACAATGCTGCTTTTCATCAGAGGGCGGACACGCTGAAGGCGATCAGGTCGAAAGGACATGATCGCCTATTCCTGTCTCCATACAGCCCGGACTTGAATCCCATTGAAAAGAAATGGGCACAGGCTAAAAACATCAGAAAAAGGCATAGATGCAATCCCCTATAAACTTTTTGAAATATATTTATTATGACCTTTTATTATGGGTTAGCTATAACACTTGTTAAAATAAAATATATTTACTTTGCTGCCTTATGAACAGAAATGAAAATATACTGACTATCGACCGCTTATCGGCAGGATATCGAAACGGACAGTCGGTAAAAACCGTTCTCAGTAATCTTAATGCCACCGCCATGCGGGGAGAGCTGATTGCCGTTATTGGCCGAAACGGATCGGGAAAAAGCACACTGCTGCGCATCATAACAGGGCTTCAGCGCGACTATACGGGAAATGTTTACATCGAACAGACCGAAACCGTAAAACTTTCGCACAGGCAACTTGCAAAAAAAGTGGGATACGTATCGACCGAAACAGTGCGTGTGCCAAACATGAGCGTTTACGACCTTGTTGCACTTGGCAGGTTTCCGCATACCGGATGGACAGGCAGGCTGGATAGCGAAAACGAAACATGCGTTTTAAAGGCGCTCTCCGATACCGGCATGACCGGAATGGCTTCGCGGTACGTTTCCGAACTGTCCGACGGCGAGCGGCAAAGGGCAATGATTACGCGAACGCTCGCACAGGATACATCTCTGATGGTGATGGACGAACCAACAGCATTTCTCGACATAACCGGAAAATATGAAATATTCAACCTGCTGAAGAAAATTACAGGGGAAAACGGAAAGACTGTTATCTTTTCAACCCACGACCTGCAGATGGCCATAAGCTGCGCCGACAAAATATGGCTGCTGCACAACGCCGCGCTTTTTGAAGGCGCCCCGAAAGACCTTATACTAAATGGTGTTTTCGATAAAATATTCGACAGCGGAAACATCCGCTACAACCCCGGTGCCGGAACCTTCACATTCAGGTTTCAAGATTAGCGCACATAAACAGGGGCTTTACTGCATGGCATACTTCCTGTAATTCTCAATAAACGACTCTATGTTTTCAACAGCAAGTTTCTTGGCTATTATCTTTTTATTGCGGTCAAGAATATAAACCATTGGCGTTGACTGTATGTTGTAGTAATAGTCGAAATGCGACTGCCGCTGCGGATCCCAGCCGTTTATCCATAAAAGCTGGTTATCCTGAATGTATTTCGACCATTTTTCCCTGTCGGTGGTGGTGCAGACTGCAAAAATCTCGACGTTGTCGTTTTTCGCCTTTTCGTAATATGTTTTCAGTTTCGGGGTAGCCTCCTTGCAGTGTCCGCAGTCGGGTTCCCAGAAATAAAGTATTGTAAAGTCCTTTTCAATGTCATACAGCGAAACAAATATTCCGCTGTACGAATCCATAACCATATTCTGCGCCTGTTTGCCAATAAGGTTGGGGCGTATCAGTTCAACCTGCCTGCGAAGGTCGTCCTTAAACTCCTGTGTAATCCAGTCGGCCTTGCCCGAAAGATAAATATCGTCGGCAAGTTTTACAACCACGGCATCGTGCCCCATAATATCGCTTTCCCTGAAATGGTTGAACAGAAACACCGACACAAACTGAAAAACCCTGTAGTTGCCGCTGCACTTTGCCATAAACCGATCAATCTCCATGTTTATCGAATCGGGAACCTGAATAACAATATCCGAAAAGAACGTTTTGAGTTTTGCCTGCAGGATGGGCGTGCGTACAAGCCGGTCGTCGTCGAGGCTTATGTTGTCAAAGAAATGGTTCTTATTATAAGTATAGTTCAGCACCCTGAGCAATGAATCGGGGTTTCCAGCTCCTGCCGGAACATCGAACACGGGAATTTCAACCGGCAGAATAGCCTTTACAAGCGCCCCCAGCACATTCTGTCTGTTGGCTGCTGCAACGCTGTTAAGGTAATCTTTCATTGCCCGCTCCTGTGCGGCGCGGGCGCGGTTTATTACGCCAAGCGAATCGCTGTTGTTCCTGTTCTCCGAAGCCCTTTTAGCAATGGCTCCCATGTCTTCCTGCATCTTTCTCCATGTTTTTTGATATGCAAGAAAGGCTGTATTTTCGTCGGAGCCGTCAAACTTCAAAGTATTTACATAGTCGCCATACAGGCAGCTTGCGCTGAAATGCTGGTCGTCAGAAACAAGCATCTCGAAATATGTGTGCCCCGGCAAAACTATCATATAAATGCCGTGCTGAAGCGCCTCATTACCCTTTACGGCAGTTTTGCCGTTACTGTCGAGCACGAGGGTATCGCGCACATACTGCCTGTCGCCAAGGTGATAGGCAAAAAAAACGGTAGAATCTTTCAGGCCGTTTATCGTAATGTTAATCTCGAACCCCTGTTGCGCCTGGCCATAAACGAGGTACGAAAACACAGCAAAAACCACGTGCAGCAATACTCTTTTCATTCTATAATGGATATGAACACATGCCCGTAAAAATAGTATTTTCATGGTAAACGTACAAAAAGTGTTGCACCGTCATTGCAGTGAAGGTATAATCTGTTAAAACGAGTTTATGGTTTTGCGTATGGCGCACAGTTTATGCAGCAGGTTTTCGAGTGCAGACAGTTTGAGCATGTTGGCTCCGTCCGATTTTGCTTTCGAGGGGTCGGGATGTGTTTCAATGAAAATGCCGTCGGCTCCGGCGCTTATGGCTGCACGGCCGGTTATTTCAATCATCCCCGGCAAACCGCCCGACACGCCGCTGTCCTGGTTAGGCTGCTGAAGCGAATGGGTGATGTCCATTATTACGGGTACTTCGTTTGCCTGCATTATGGGGATGTTTCTGATATCAACAACCATGTCGTGATATCCAAACATGTTGCCGCGGTCGGTAAGCATTATCTTTGCGTTGCCGGCTTCTCTTACTTTTTCAACGGCAAACTTCATCGATGCTCCCGACAGAAACTGTCCCTTTTTGATGTTAACCCACTTGCCTGTTTTTGCGGCTGCTTCGAGAAGGTCGGTCTGACGGCACAGAAAGGCCGGTATCTGTATCACATCCACGTATGTGGCGGCCATCGAAGCTTCGCCGGGGTTGTGTATGTCGGTAACAACCGGAACGGAAAAATCGTTTCTTACCCTGGCAAGCATCTCCAGCGCCTTCATGTCGCCTATCCCGGTAAACGAACCGCCCTTCGACCTGTTGGCCTTGCGGTACGACGATTTGAACACAAACGGTATCCGGTATTTATCCGACAGTTCTTTTATTTTCGCGGCTGTTTCTAACACTGTTTCTTCATTTTCAACCACGCACGGGCCGGCAATCAGAAGGAAATTCCCTGTTTCCCTGTAAGCCAGTCCTTCAATATCTGGAGATGTTAACAGCATATCTTCGTATTAATATTTATAAATATCATTCCACATGGCAGCCATTCTTTTTTTTATATCCTGCTCCCTGGCGTTTTCGCCGGGCTCATAGAATATGCAGCCTTTTATTTCTTCAGGAAGAAAATTGTCTTTCACAAAGTTTCCGGCATAGTTGTGAGCATATTTATAGTCGGCGCCATAGTTTAGGTCTTTCATAAGCTTTGTCGGTGCATTCATCAAATGAAGCGGTACGGGATACGCTCCTTCGTTTTTTACCTTTGCAATGGCGCTGTCGATAGCCCTGTATGCCGATGAACTTTTGGGCGAAGTTGCCAGGTAAATAGCCGTTTCCGACAGAATTATTCTCGACTCGGGCCAGCCAATTACATTTATGGCCTCAAAACATGCCTGTGCCAGCAGCAGTGCGTTGGGGTTTGCAATACCGATGTCTTCGGCGGCCAGGATTACCATTCTACGTGCAATGAATTTCGGGTCTTCGCCGCCTTCAAACATTCTTGCCAGCCAGTAAACGGCGGCGTTCGGGTCGCTGCCCCTCATCGACTTTATGAATGCCGATATTATATCGTAATGCTGCTCGCCGTTTTTATCATAAATCGACAGGTTCTTTTGAATATGGCTAAGCGTTTTTGCATTGTTTATAACAATTGTTTCTGCTCCCGATTCATTTATTTCGGCAGCAACAACGAGTTCGAGTGCATTGAGGAGTTTTCTGGCGTCACCGCCCGAAACCCTGTACAAGGCCTCATACTCCTCCACCGTTATCTTTAATGACGAGAGATACGAATCTGCCTTCAACGCCCTGTCGATTAATATGCCAAGGTCTGTTTCCTGTAACGGATGCATAACATAAACCTGGCATCGCGACAGCAGCGGCGATATTACCTCAAACGAAGGGTTTTCGGTAGTGGCTCCTATAAGCGTTATTACTCCCTGCTCAACGGCGCTGAGCAGCGAATCTTGCTGCGACTTGTTGAATCTGTGTATCTCATCGATAAAAAGAATCGGGTTGGGATGATTGAAAAACTGCTGTTTCTTTGCCTTTTCAATAGTTTCCCTGACATCCTTCACGCCCGAATGAACAGCGCTGAGCTGAAAAAAGGGTCTTTTCAGCGTATTGGCAATAATTCCGGCAAGCGTTGTTTTGCCCACACCCGGCGGGCCCCACAGAATAAACGAAGGCACGTTGCCGGCCTCTATAAGCCTGCGCAAAACTGCATTTTTACCCACAATATGCTCCTGTCCGCAGAACCCGTCAAGTTCTTTCGGTCTTAATCTTTCGGCAAGGGGCTGGTTGGCAAGCATCTGATATATTCTAAAATTGAAATACCATGTTTTTGTTGATGCAAAAGTACTATTTTACATGTAAAGCGTGAATACTTTTTGTCAGAAATATAAATTGAAATATGTACCGTCCTTAACTTTTAGGCAGCCCACTTTTAATTAAAACCGTATTACAAAAAAATCTGTGTGTGTAATCAGCCTTTCCACGAAAGTTTCATTTCGTTATCTTTAATAATAATATTGCTGTCAAGCAGTTGCCTGATGGTGTTTATGGCGACTTCTTCAGGCAAGCTGCTTAACCGTACGAGTTCCGCAGCGTCAACGCTTCTCTCCGATAATATCTCTCTGATTTTTTCAGTCACAGTATCTATGGAAACATTCTGTTGCTCTCCGATTCGTTTCCTGCAAACATCGCATATTCCGCAATTATCAGACTCTTCGCCAAAATAATCCAACAACATCATCTGTCTGCACCTGTTTTCTGATTCAATGTATTCTATCATGTTTTTCAGCCGTTCTTCATATCTTTCCTTTACAAGCAGATAGTTGTCGGGCGATATATACAGTGCTTTGCGTACAAGCCGTTCTTCGGTGAAAATGACAAGTGCACACTTTTTACCCGGAATATACCTGATAATATTAAAGGACGCAAGTTTAACAAGATACTGGTAAACCGTATTGCGTGAAGCTCCCGACCTGCGGCTTAACTCCTCTTCATTTACAGGTGTAAATTCTGTAAACAGCCCGGTGTATGACCTCAGCAACAACTTAATGAAGGCGTCGAACGATTCGTTTGCAACCTGAAACCTGTAAAGATCGTCGCGGCCAACAATAAAATGAATCCTTGAAGGGTTATTTATTTCTTCTGTAAACTCAAGGTATCCTTCGCGTTGCAGAAACATCAGGCTGTTATATGTTTCTGTTGCCGGCAATCTGTATTTTGCCAGAAAATCGAACAGATTAAAATCAAATACGCTGTTTTTTCCTGCTCCTTCAGGAACATTAAGATAGCTGCACACGGCTTCGTAAATATCTTTTATTTTTTCAACAGGAGGAAACCGTTTTTTCAATGAATCCAGCAGCCGTTTTTTATCCGCAGGCATATATAGCATTACGGCAAAGGCGGGTTTACCGTCGCGGCCTGCTCTGCCGCTTTCCTGAAAATAGTTTTCTATCGAGTCGGGCGTGTCCCAGTGAATTACAAACCGCACATCGGCCTTGTCGATTCCCATACCAAATGCGTTTGTGGATACAATAACCCTTGTTCTGCCCGATGACCATGCTTCCTGTTTTTTATCACGCAATTCATGCTGAAGCCCTGCATGGTAATAATCGGCGCTAATTCCGCAATTAGAAAGCCATTCAGCTATCTCCCTGCATTTTTTCCTGCTGCGTACATAAATAATTCCGCTGCCCTTTGTACGCCCAAGCGTTTTCATAAGGTATGATCCCTTGTCTTCCACTTTGCGTACAAGGTATGTGATGTTCTTCCGGGCAAAGCTTGTTTTCAGTATATTATGCTTTCTGAAACGCAACTTTGTCATAATATCCTTAACAACGGCCGGAGTAGCTGTTGCCGTTAAAGCCAGAAACGGAATATTTTCGGGAATAATATCGCGCAGAAGGGCAATTTTCAAATACGAAGGCCTGAAATCATATCCCCACTGTGAAATACAATGGGCTTCGTCAACGGCAACAAGTGAAAGATTGAATCTGGTGGCTTTCGCCTGAAACAGCTTTGTCGAAATTCTTTCGGGCGAAACATACAGGAATTTAACATTGCCGTAAATACTGTTTTCAAGTGCAATATCAATCTCTTCTGCGGTCATGCCCGAGTGTATTGCAACCGCTTTTATTTCCATGACGTTGAGCCGGCTCACCTGCTCTTTCATAAGGGCTATAAGCGGTGTAATAACAAGGCAGATACCTTCAAGAGCCAGTGCAGGAACCTGAAAAGTCAGCGATTTACCTCCACCTGTCGGCATAAGGGCAAGGGTGTCGTTGCCGGATATTACAGACCGGATAATATCCTCCTGCAGCGGGCGGAAGGATGTAAATTTCAACTTTTCCCTTAATATTTTCCTGCAAGTTTCCAGATTCATGCCAGCAGATTTATTAAAAATACCGGCAACAAATGTTGTTGCCTGGCTTAATCGTGGCGGCTACTGTCAAGGCTGTCGGAATGATTATTATGATGCTTATGCCTCCTCTCTCTTACCATTTCCTTGCGTCGCTCGTCAAGTTCCTTCAGGCGTATTCTCTGCTCGTGTGTAATATTGGCGTCAAGTTCATTTCTGAACAGGGCCATTCTCTCTTCAAATTCTTTCCGGAAAGATGCACCGGCTTCGCTGTTAAGTTTTGAATATTTGTCGAGTATTTTATCAATTTTTACTTTTTGGTTTTCTGTTGGCTGTATTGCGCTGTACATGCCTTCCCTGAACTTTTCTTCAGAGGAAAATACTCTCACCGGTTTCAACCGCTGGCTTCGCAGTTCAGCCGAAGTCAGCATTCCCAGAAAAAAGCCTGCTATAAGTGTTAGCAATGCCAGAATTATAGGTTTGGTCTTCATCTCAATCTCCTGTTAATAAACTCACCATACTTTCACTGTAACCGTCGCCAACTCCAAGCAGGGAGTCTATCGACAGGTTGCCTTCCTGCAAAAAGATAGATATCATAAGTAAAATTACCGCTGCGGCTGTGGCAATCGACACGCTTCTGAAGGCAAACTTCAACCGCCTGTCAAACTCATACCTGATAACTTTGCCTGTGTTAAATATCTTTGCAAGAACATTTTCTTCAAAACCTTTATCAAAGTCGTAATCAATCTCTGCCAATAATTCCGAGGTTATTTTACCATCGTCGTTATCTTTCCCAAGAGAATTGACAATAAGGTTTTTTAGTTTTACATTGTTCATATTACTCGTTATTTTTCAGATATTTTCTAAGCTGTTCCTGCGCTCTCGACAGTCGTGAAAGAACTGTTCCCGCCGGCAATTCAAGAATTGCGGCGGTTTCTTTTACAGAATATCCCTGAAGCATTCTCATAACAACAACTGTTCTGAATTTTGGTTCAAGCATTTTTAGCACCCTGTCAACTGTTGCCTTTGCATCGTATCTGCTTTCTGCATCATCTCCTGCAATGTCATATTCATGCAGTTCACTCTCCGTTTTATAAGTAAATCTTTTTCTCCTTTTCAGTTCATTCAGCGTCATGTTAACTGCAATTTTCTGTATGTATGTTGACAGTTTTGCATCGCCTCTGAAATCTGATAACGAACCGTACAGTTTAATAAAAACATCCTGTCCGATGTCTTCGGCGAATGCCGAATCGCCAAGCATGCCCTTTACGGTGCGTGCAACCATCTTTCTGTGCCGACTCACAATTGCTTCAAACGCTTTTCGGTCTCCTTTCAGCGAAGCCTTGACAAGCGTTTCGTCAGTCGATTCTGTATATGCCTCGTTAATCATTGAATTAGACAATGGCAAATATGTTTTTATTCCGCTTTCACTGAATTTTTATGTATTAAATCATCTTCCAAAACAATATTGAAGTCTTTTGTGTGGCGGATTGGGAAAAGTTTATGGTTCTCAAAACCGTCAGTATTGTTTTTACGTACAAACATGAAGTCGGTATGAAGCAGTTCGGGTCTGTGGACAGAGGGATATTTCAGGAAATCATTGCCGTGAAGCGCCAGGCCGCTGATAAAATAATATGCAATGTCGTAGCCCTGCCATGCAAAGCTGATTTCCGACGGCTGTGTAAAGAATGTTGTCCGGTAATCGGCGTTAAACTGTTTTACGTTTGGCTTGGCATAATCGATCCAGAAGGTTGAATAGAGCAGCATGTCCAGGTCAAAAAAATATCGCGGCTCGAGGTTCTCAAGTTCGCGGAGCAGCGGATATCCGAACAGCTTTATGTCAAACCGCTTCGACAGCCCGTGAATGTTCACAATGGTTTCGCTTATAACCGGCGCATACTCCGACGCTATTATTACCACATTGCCGGTATTGGCAGAAAGCGCACTGCCAAGTCTGTCGGTGCCTCCCATTGCCCTGCCCGAAAAAAGCATGTCGCGGAAAAGTATCGAGTCGGCAGGCGACTGCAGCGCAAGCTCTCTTTTTATTATGTTGCGGAACCGCTTCACGTCGTCGTCTGCCCCAAGAGAATCGGTGT
>JAITVX010000042.1 GCA_031285575.1 Bacteroidales bacterium | reverse complement strand
TTTCAATGGAAATTAGAGATTTGGCTATCCAGTTGATAGTCTTGCAATGCGGTGGAAATACTAAATTGTTCTTCAAAGCGTAAAAAAAGAACCGGAATTTCTTCCGAACATTCGTGCCTTTTCGGACATCTCTTTATGCATTATTTCCAGCTATAAAAAACTCAACTGGGCAGTGCTTCTTTTGTCATAACAATCGTTTCTTCATTTGACAGCTATTTCGGCCGATATGCATACATATATAGCTGAAATGCCTGCTAATACCTGTAATGCTCGGGTTTATATGGCCCGGCAACGGGAACATTTATGTATTCTGCCTGCCCTTTTGTCAACGTTGTAAGTTTAACGCCAAGCTGTTCAAGATGTAGCCGTGCAACTTCTTCGTCGAGGTTTTTGGGAAGTCTGTAAACACCAATCTCGTAACAGTTTGTCCAAAGGTCAATCTGCGCCAGGGTCTGGTTACTGAACGAATTACTCATCACAAATGAAGGATGCCCGGTTGCACAGCCCAGGTTTACAAGACGCCCTTCGGCCAGTATAAAAACGGCACGTCCGTCGGGAAAAATATATTTATCAACCTGAGGTTTTATATTTACTTTTTCTATTCCGGGTGTGTCATTAAGTGCGTCAACTTGTATCTCGTTGTCGAAGTGTCCAATATTGCAGATAATCGATTGGTCTTTCATTTTCTTCATGTGCTCGCTGGTTATAATGTCTCTGTTTCCGGTTGCGGTAACAAAAATATTGCCTTCGACAAGCGTATCTTCAACCGTTTTTACTTCAAAGCCTTCCATGGCCGCCTGCAGCGCGCATATAGGATCAATTTCGGTAACTATGACCCTTGCACCATAGGCTTTCATTGACCGGGCGCAGCCTTTTCCCACATCGCCATAACCGCATACTACAACTACCTTGCCGGCTATCATAACGTCAGTGGCGCGTTTTATGCCATCGGCTAGCGATTCGCGACATCCGTAAAGGTTATCGAACTTCGATTTTGTTACCGAGTCATTTACATTTATTGCAGGAACAAGCAGCTCTCCTTTTTCCATCATCTGATATAAACGATGAACTCCTGTTGTTGTCTCTTCCGAAATTCCTTTCAGATCTTTAATTGCGCGTGTCCATTTGCCGGATTCTTTTTCAAGCAGACCTTTTAATGTGTTTAGTATGATTTCTTCCTCGCGCGACTCGGGCTGTTTGTCCAGTATTTCCGGGTTAGTTTCTGCCCTGTATCCTAAATGTACCAATAATGACGCATCACCGCCGTCGTCAACAATAAGATTGGGGCCTCTTCCACCAGGGAACGACAGGGCTAATACTGTGCAAAGCCAGTAGTCTTCAAGCGTTTCGCCTTTCCATGCAAACACCGGTATTCCTGCAGCCGCAATTGCTGCAGCCGCATGGTCCTGTGTTGAAAAAATATTGCAACTTGCCCATCTTACGTCGGCTCCAAGTTCAACAAGGGTTTCTATAAGTACGGCCGTTTGCACGGTCATGTGCAGCGAACCGGTTATGCGTGCACCTTTTAACGGTTGCTGCAACGAGTATTTCTTCCTTATTGCCAAAAGTCCCGGCATCTCTTTTTCAGCAATTTCAATTTCTTTTCTGCCAAAACAGGCAAGTGAAATATCTTTTACTTTGTATTGTTCTGTATTATTCATAGATTTATATATTTTAAGAACCGCAAAATTAATTAAAATCACAAAAGCACCTCAAAAAGTTGTGTAAAATTCATCGGTGAATAATTTTCATGATGTTGCAACCGCTTAAATAGTCGTCCCTTAAAAAGTATATTTCATTGAAATCTTTTTATTCGAGAGGTCTTCGGTGACTTTTATAATGAGTCAAAAAAGAAGCATCATGGCCCTTTTGAAATTAAAGGCCGCCACCAGAATAGTCAATGGTATGCCCGTCGTACTCATTTCTAAAGGAAAGTGCTCCTGAATTGACTTCACGCATCGAAGTGATAATGGAAACCCTGTTGCCAAACTCATACTTCTTATGCTTACTCTTGCTTATACACAAAACTTCAGGCCCGTGGAGGGAGTAAAGCTTATCCCTGCTGTTCTTTCTCCAGTTGACTGTCTTGCCCTCTCGTCATCGCTGCTGTTCAGCATGAACTACGCCAAGAGTTTCAAAAACAGACTCTTTACAATAAGATACGCAGTACCGGCTATGATGCAACCGGTTACTTGGACGGTATTGAAGTGGTGCGCATGGACTACCTCGACGTGCTGACACTGCTCAAAGGCGTGAGCTACGTGTATTTCACTTCAAATAAATCGCAGACAGTGGAACTGTGCCAGTGGATGGACAAAAACACGGATAACGTGCGGAACATTTTCAAAGGCGCGAGCGTGAAAACAGTGCATGTACAGACTAATCATAACGCTGTATGCTGTACAGATTAAATACCGTTTAAATGCAGTTGAATCACATTTACACCGGCGATGCGGCAGAAGTACTGCGCACACTTCCCGCCGGAAGCGTGGACAGGAAGAATAACCGCAGGCATATAAACGCACCTGAACAGAGGTGTGATTTCTCGGACAGTTCGTTTTAAATTCTAGGACTTCTCGTTTTGGCGATTATACACTTGCTTATTATTTTCTCATGTAATTCGTGATATCCTTCTCTTGAACATTAGAGGCGATAAAGGCCGTTTTATCTCCTTTACCCGAAGGATCGTCATCGCTGATACGAATGCTTTCCTGTGTACCTTTCGAAAAAAACATAGCCGGCCAGATTGCCTACAGTCCGCTGAAGCCGGTATTGTCGAACAGCATTGAGGGGGTGTGATTGCCGCCAAACATATACGGGTCGCTGCCGGTTTCAACAAGTGTGTTCCAGAATTCCTTCATGTTACCAGATATGTTCATTTCGTTTACGGGATGGGCTATTGCACCGTTTAGTATTAAAAAGCCTTCGATGCCGTATGAAAAGTCGCCGGTTGAGCCGTTGCAGTTGCCGCCATTGAAGCCTGTTACAAGAACGCCTTTTGTTATTGATTTTATAATGCTCTCAAGGTCGCTGTTGCCTGTTTTGAATACGAGGTTGGATGGGTTTATTGTGGTTGGCTCGATGTTCAGCTTGCGGCCATAGTATGTTCCTATAAAGTAGTTCTTTAAAACGCCATCTTCTACTATTTGCCGCATAACGGCATTGATGCCTTCGGCGTCGAAATGTCTTGACCCGAAATCTTTCGGTATCAGAGGGCTGTCGGTTATCGACAGTTTTTCGCTTGCCACCCTTGTTCCGGCACAGCCGGCAAGGAATGAACTTTTCTGATATATTGCCGAGCCGTAAAGTGCTGTTATAAATGGCGTTACAATGCTTCCTGCGGCCATGTTGTCAACAAGCATGGGGTATTTTCCCGATGCTATTTTGCGCGGATTGAGTTTTTGCAGCGTTCTGTCGAGAGCTTTGCGGCCAATACCGGTTTTTACAAGGCCGTCGAAGTGTGTGCTGTATTCTGCCCAGTAGTCCTGCGGCCTGCCTGTGCCGCCTTTCACCGAAACGGAAGCGGTTATGCCTGCATAGCTACCTTTTGTTTCGCCACTGAAGCCGTTGCTTGTTACAAGTACTTCGGAACTGATGCCGTCAACGTAGTTTGATGTTATTGATACTATTCTTTCATCTGTTCCGTATATTTCGCTTTCGGCCAGTCTTGCAAGGTCTATCTTTACATCGGGTTCGAGCAGGGCAATGGTTTCGTCCATCAGTTTCAGGTCTTCTCCACCGCCGCGGTAGTATCTTTCTGGGGCGGGCAGATACCTGAATTCGTCTTCCGCCAAGTATCCTGTTGCAGCAACTGCTCTTTCCACGAACTTCAGCAGTTCGGCTTTTTTAAGGTGGTTTGTTGTGTGCGACGAGTATTTCTTTTTAACATACAGCGTAAGCGCCAGTCCGCTGCTTATCGATTCCAGCAGGCGATCTATCTTCTGTTCTCTTATTTCGATGTCGCTTCTTGAGCTTTCGCCTATTGTTACAGCAACTTCATCGGCGCCGCATTTAATGGCGTGGCGCATTACGAGATTCGCTATTTCGTATTTTTCGTCTGTGTCCATGTTTTTTTCGGTTGATTGTAAGAATTTCCTGTCAGCTGATGCCTCCCACTGTCAGTTTTTTTATTTTAACGGTTGGCAGCCCCATCGAAACCGGCACGCCCTGTCCGTCTTTTCCGCATGTCCATGTTCCGCAGTCTATTTTGCGGTCGTCGGCCACCATTTCAATGTCGGCCAGCGCCTGTGGGCCGTTGCCTATTATGTTTATGTCTTTTACGGGCATAGCGAGTTTGCCGTTTTCTATTATGTATCCGTATTTTACAAAGAACGTGAAGTCGCCGGGGCCTATGTTTACCTGGCCGTTGCTGAAATCTTCCACAAGTATGCCTTTTTTTACGCTTGCTATTATTTCATCGCGTTTGTGCGGGCCGTTTTCCATATATGTCGAGCGCATTCTCGGTATGGGCATATTCCTGAAGTCCTGCCGGCGTCCGTTGCCGGTTGGTGCCACGCTATAGAATTTTGCGCTTAGCCTGTCATGAATATAGCTTGTCAGAACACCATTGCTGACCAGCACTGTTTTTTCGGTTTTTATTCCTTCGTCGTCGATATTGAGTGAGCCACGGTCGTTGGGCAGCGTGCCGTCGTCAACTATCGTTATGAAATTTTCGGCTACCTTCTTTCCCATCCTGTCGGAAAATATCGACGAGCCTTTTCTGTTGAAGTCGGCTTCAAATGAGTGTCCCATGGCTTCGTGCAGCAGTATTCCTGAGCTTCCTGCGGCCATCACAACTTCCATTTCGCCAGCTTTAGGCTTGCCTGCTTCAAACATGCGGACTGTTTTTTCGATGGCTTCTGCGGCGAGTTCATCTACAAGTTCGGGTGTAAGGAACTCCGAGCCTTTTCTGAACGACCGCGAGGCTGACGAGCTTTCTATTCTTCCGTTTTCTTCCATCACGGTTCTTGCCGAAAGGTAGGCGAGCGGGCGGTAGTCCCACGAAACCATTCCTTCCGAGTTGGCGAAAAGGATGTACGATGTTGAGTCGGAAAGCGATATGTTAACTTTTGTTACTTTGCTGTCGCCGGCAAATATCTTGTCGTTGAGCGATGTTATGAACGGTATTTTGTCTTTTATCTGAAAGTCTTCCCACGAAGATACGATGTTGTAGTATGCCGGCGGGGGCATTTCGGCAATTGCTGCTGCGTTCCACACCGAAGAAGTGTTGTCGGCAATGCTTGCGGCTGTTTTGGCGGCTCTTATCATCGACTCCATCGAGGTGTTTTCTGCGTATGCAAACCCGGTTTGGTATCCTTTCAGTACTCTTATCCCTACGCCGTAGGTTATGTCTGAATAGGCGCTGTTAACCTGTTTGTCTTGCAGCGACGAGTTGTTGCTTATCGTGTGTTCAAAATAGAGGTCGGCATAGTCGGCTCCCTTTTCAAGTGCTGCGGCTATTACTTTGCGAATCTGTTCGGGTGTAACCTCAAAGTGTTCCATGTAACCTGCAGCGTTGCTGGTTACGGTTGTGTTTTTACATGAATTGAATAAAGCATGACTTACCATAGTGCCAATTACCGTTACACCACTTAACCTTATAAATTCTCTTCGTTCAAGATTCATGTGGCTTATTGTTAATAGTTATTAAAAATAAACTTTGCTCACCTGAATAATCAAATGACGCACAAAGGTAATCGTTTTATGTTATTAAACTCATTTAAACTT
>JAITVX010000206.1 GCA_031285575.1 Bacteroidales bacterium | reverse complement strand
CAAAAACAGACTCTTTACAATAAGATACGCAGTACCGGCTACGATGCAACCGGCTATCTCGACGGTATTGAAGTGGTGCGCATGGACTACCTCGACGTGCTGACACTGCTAAAAGGCGTGAGCTACGTGTATTTCACTTCAAATAAATCGCAGACAGTGGAACTGTGCGAGTGGATGGACAAAAACACGGATAACGTGCGAAACATTTTTAAAGGCGCGAGCGTGAAAACAGTGCACTCACAGACCAATCATAACGCTGTCTATACCGATATCATGCTGTACAGATTAAATACCATTTAAATGCAGTTGAATCACATTTACACCGGCAATGCGGTAGAGGTACTGCGCACACTTCCCGCCGGCAGAGTCGATTTCTGCGTAACAAGCCCACCATACTACGGCTTGCGGAACTATAACGTCGATGGCCAGATTGGGCTGGAAGAAACGCCGCAGGCATATATTGAGCGGTTACTATCGGTATTCAGGCAGGTGCACAGGGTACTTAAAAAAGAAGGCACACTGTGGCTCAATATGGGCGACAGCTACAATGGCAGCGGCAAGGCAAACGGATGCAGTCTGTAAGGATGTCTGCAGGGCAGTAACAGGTCGGCGCAGCAGACAAAACCCACAAGGATAAGGGAACTGAAGCCAAAAGACCTGGCAGGCATACCGTGGATGCTGGCTTTTGCCCTGCGGAAAGATGGATGGTACCTGCGACAGGATATCATCTGACACAAACCCAATCCGATGCCCGAAAGCGTGAGGGACAGGTGTACATAAGGCGCACGAATATATCTTCCCGCTCACAAAATCGGCACATTATTACTTCGACCGCAGCGCCATGCTGGAGCCGGCAAAATACGATGGACGTAAAGATACCACGGCCAAGGGCAGTCCCAAGTATGCAGTCGGCACAGCAAGCGGGCATGCTCAATCCTTTGCTGCCGGCAGGTATGAACGGTGGCCGAACAGGGTTGGAGACATACCATGCCGCAACAGGCACAGTATATGGACGGTACCGGTACGTCCGTTCAGGGGTGCTCACTTTGCCACCTACCCGCCGGCTCTGGTTGAACCGTGTATCATGGCAGGATGCCCGCCCGGTGGCGTGGTGCTCGACCCTTTCTTCGGAGCCAGAACAACAGGAGTGGTAGCACGGAACACGGGGCGCAATTACATCGGCATTGACCTCAATCCCGACTATGTAAGGATAGCAGGGGAACGCCTGGCGGGGGTGTGATTTTTTTAGGACTTTTCGTTTTAAATTTTAGGACTTTTCGTTTTGGCGATTATACTAGCTGCGGCACGGTTGCCGCAGCTCCGGCAAATATCCTGCCGTGCTGCTTCATCCGGCTTCTGCGGGCGAAAAAAACAGTTTCATGCGTTTGCCATGATAATTTTCCTGAAACGTTTTTTTAATGAAGTTGAATTATATACTTTTGCGGCATGAGAATTAAGCACCTTCTGACGATGTTCCTGCCGGCAGTAATGTCGGGCGCTATAACGGCGCAGTCGTTTGTAAAAACCGCCGACCTCTTTCTCAGAAACGATTCAGCCAGCAACAGCATGGGGCGCCTTGAAATATACCAGCCGCTGCAGCTCGACACATTAATAGGCAGGCACATACTTGCAAACCAGAATCTGTTTAAGGTCAACAATCATTACGTCCTCGAGGGATACAGAATACAGATATATGCCAGCAACAACAGGAACGCCCGCGAAGAATCGAACAGAACAAGGGCAGCTTTCATAAGCAAGTTTCCCGACACGGTTTCATACCAGCTATACGCCGACCCGGGTTACTTTAAAATAAGAGTTGGCGATTTCCGGACAAAGACCGAAGCCGTAAAGCTGTTTCAGCAAATAAGCAGAGAGTTTCCGGAAGCCTACATTGTTCCCGACATAATAAGTTTTCCCGATCTGAATACAAAATAATTATGAGCGACAGTATCAAACACGAATGCGGCATTGCAATGTTGAGATTGCGGAAGCCGGTTGAATTTTATATTGAAAAGTATGGAATGTGGAACTACGGCCTGCAGAAGATGTATCTGATGATGGAAAAACAGCACAACAGAGGGCAGGACGGAGCAGGCATTGCCGGTATAAAACTCAACATGCCTCCGGGATACAGGTATATTTTCAGGCAGCGGTCGAACCAGTTTAACCCTATCAGGGAAATATTCAACCTTATAAATGAAGACATACAGGCGCTGATGCGCACCGGCGGGAGCGATTTCACCAGCCCGGCATTCATACGCGAAAAGGCTCCCTTTGCATGCGACGTTTATCTGGGGCACCTGCGCTACGGAACTTACGGCAACTACAACCTCGACTATGTGCACCCCGTGAGCCGTGAAAACAACTGGCGCTCAAGAAACCTCGTAATGGCCGGCAACTTCAACCTCACCAACGTTGGCGAAGTGTTCAGCAGCCTTGTAAGGCTTGGGCAGAACCCCATCGACTTTTCCGATACCGTAACAATACTCGAAAACATAGGCCACCGGCTCGACGAGGAAAACGAAAGGCTGTACTGGCATTTCAAGGAAAAGGGCTATACGAAAGAAGAAGTGTCGCCGCTGATTGAAAAGAACCTCGACCTTGCCCTCATACTGCAGAAAGCCAGCCGCAACTGGGACGGCGGGTATGCAATGGCCGGAATGGTAGGCCACGGCGACGCATTCGTTATGCGCGACCCGTCGGGCATTAGGCCTGCATTTTATTATGTTGACGACGAGGTGGCGGTGGTAGCCTCCGAACGACCGGTAATTCAGACGGCATTCAACATAAAGACAAACCACGTTTCAGAACTTCAGCCGGGATGCGCAATAATAATCAAAGCCGGCGGCGAAGTAAACGTACACAAGCTTGCAGAACCGCGTGAACCGAGGAAATGCTCGTTTGAAAGAATCTATTTCTCGCGGGGAACCGACAAGTCGATATACCGCGAACGCAAAAAACTCGGCGAGCTGCTTACCGTTCCGGTGCTTAAATCGGTAAACTACGACATCGACAACACAGTGTTTTCGTACATCCCCAACACGGCCGAAAGCGCATTCTACGGGCTCATACAGGGCGTGGAGGAATACATGAACCAGTCGAAAGCAGAAAAAATTGCCGACCGTGGAGCAACGCTGTCGCGCGAAGAGATTGAAAAGATAATAAAGCAGAGGCCGCGCATCGAAAAAATTGCAGTAAAAGACGCCAAGCTGCGCACGTTCATCACCGAAGACAAAGACCGCGACGACCTCGTGGCGCATGTTTACGACGTTACCTACGGAGTAATATGCCGCGGCATCGACAACCTTGTTGTTATCGACGACTCCATTGTGCGCGGAACAACGCTGCGCCAAAGCATCATCAGAATACTCGACAGGCTCGAGCCGCGCAAAATAGTAATAGTATCGTCGTCGCCGCAGATAAGATACCCCGACTGCTACGGGATAGACATGACCCGGCTGGGCGATTTCGTAGCCTTCAG
>JAITVX010000103.1 GCA_031285575.1 Bacteroidales bacterium | reverse complement strand
GGAACTGCAAGGGGTGCGGGTGCCAGCCACCTGAAGACACGCGTCTGTCAATGTCTGTGAAAACGATTGTGCCATAAACTGTAATTTATTAAAGGGTAAATACTTATTTTTACACGGGTGCAAAGATACACATTTTTCGGGAATGACGGAACGGCTGCCGTTCGTTGTGGAATGGGTGCCGTTCGCGCCGGAATGCCTGCCGCGCTATATGGAATGGCGTGCTTTCCTGCATGAATGAAATATATTCCATAAGGAATGACATATATTCCTTATGGAATGAGGTGTATTCTATCAGGAATGGAAAGTATTCTTTATGGAACGGAATATATTCCTGCCGGAATGATAGCCGTTCCATGTTGAATGGGAGTAATTCCTGGTGGTTACGGCGTGTGGCAGGGGTGAATGGCGGTAATGCTGCTGTTATTGGGGTTGGAGTTAATGGCATTAAGGGCAATAAAGACGGCAAAGCGCAAGTTATACTTGTGATAATCGGGTATCGATCTCTTTTTTGATCAGGATTTCGGTTAAGCCGTCTTTTTTTATAAAAAAACCTGTCCGCCCTTTGTCGTGTCGAAAAATTACCGTTACTCTTTCATTATCGTATTCATCTACGTAATAGCCCTGTGTCAGCAAATCAATCGCCTGTTGCAGGCGTTTTTTAATATCCATGTCTGCTTCTGTTCCTGTCATGGTGTTGAGAACAGGCAAAAAATCCCTGAGATTGAAATTTATTATTCTATCTATTGCAAATTCTCTGTTTTTCCGATTTGTATCGTTCAGTCCGGCTGTCAGGATTTGGTATGCCAGTTCCTGTGGCGGAAGTTCTTTCCAGAGTGACTGGATAACCCGTAATCGAATCGCAGCACGCCTGTTGTGAGCCAACTCGTCCAACAATACTGCAAATGGAGCAAAATAGTGGGAAAATTGAACTGCCTTTTCGCCTGCTTTTTCCCAGACTGGTTTTGTCTTTGAAAAAAATGCTTTTCTGAACAGTTCAACGTCTTCGTTCCCTGCTTGATTGGAAGCAACAATCTTATAGATACAGTCAATCAGCGCAGAATATGCCTCCTGTGTTTCACTGTCTGTTGAGCGGGAATATATTCTGATATCTTCCTTTTCGCGATAATCGCCCCAAAGAAAAACTGTCGGACTGCCTGCTTTTCTTAATGTCAATGGATTTACCATATCTAAATTCTTTTTCTTCCAATTCATTTCGGGTGCAAAAGTAATGAATTTTTGCGGGTTGTGCTTCGACAGGCTCAGCGACCAACTTGCCGTGCGGTTATGGTGGTCTGTCCTTTCAGGACGGGGAATGACTTTAAAGACGGTAAGGACAAGGTTACGCTTTGTATTAAAGTTGCAGCAAACGTGGAATTATAGAAATCAGCCTATCCAATTCCAATATTCAAGACTGATTTCATTGTCAATTTCTCTTCCAACTAATGTAACTTTATTGCCATTCTCCTTAATAGATAAATCAAACGAATATTTACCGACACCATTTTCAATGGTGCTTATTAATTTGAAAAGAGATAATTCAATACAATGTTTCACACCTTTTTGTAATTGCTCAAATTGCTTGCTGTCTAACGTTCCTGTCAATTCCAACAATGCTTTTTGTTCTTCGTCAGGTATTTTAGGAATTTCAATTTGGTTTTTGTAGTTGGAAACTATATCTATTCCTGTGTCTCTACTCGTTCCAAATATTTCAATTAAATTTTCATTCATTATTATTCCTCTTTTTAATGCCCCAAAGGGCGGTTAATGTTTATATTGTTTTGAGGGAGCAAAGGGATTGAATTTTGGGGGATTGTGCGCTACGGGCGGAAACCGGTCGGCGCGTCGCCTGACAGGGTTTTGAAATCCTTCGTGAGGTGCGAGTGGTCGTAGTATCCACACGCTGTGGCAATGGTAAGCAGGTCTTTGTGCGGATAGTTTTTCAGGCAGCGCAGGGCGTGTCTGAACC
Source organism: Bacteroidales bacterium (assembly GCA_031285575.1). Taxonomy (GTDB): domain Bacteria; phylum Bacteroidota; class Bacteroidia; order Bacteroidales; family VadinHA17; genus LD21. The sequence goes on along the minus strand of JAITVX010000103.1, from coordinate 6,206 downwards.
GGAATATTTTGGCAAACATTTTTGGACTAATACCTACCGCCGATTTGAATTTCCGATCGAAATGCCGTTGGCACAGGCAAACATCAGCGGAAACAGCAGTGAGGGACAATTGCCCTTTTGCAAGGTAAATCAGGTCAACGGCGCGGATTATCTGTTTGTCGGAACCATACAGGCTGGGGAGCAAACTTATCAGGTGATGGTTTGTGTTCGATACCATTTCCGCTAACGATTGCTTTTCGGCTAACGCTTCGCAAAAATATTTATCGAACAGTGTTTCAACCAGTAGCAATTCCACGTTTCGGTCGGTAAGTTCATCCACCGGAACACGGGTAAAAGCCGTAATGCCTGCGGGCTGGAAGCGAATGCCGAATATCTGCGTCATCGCAGGGAAATCGGAATGAACAAACGTGGTCATTGTGCCGAACATGCAGGGATAGCAAATACCTTTCGCGCGGTCGAAGATAAACATAATATCCGTGCACCCGTCGGGAAAAACTTTCGTAGCCACATCGCTTTCAACAAAACCATCGGCTGTCCAGTAGTTTTTCACCCAGGGCGACAGTTGTATGGCGGGGCTGTATTCGCGGTAATAGTACATGGGGCAAATTTCTATTATATTTCGCAAAACTCACGTTAAAAACACGAACTCTGCCAATTTTCTGCCGCTCTTGCATCTTATTATGGTTCTTTCTGTTTCTCGGCTTTCAGTTGCTGAACTGTTTTGGCTTCGCGTACTTTTACTTTTTGCTTTTTACCTTTGCCAAATCCGGTGCGTTCCATTTTGCCCCATCTCCGCACTCCGAGAAGGTAGTCGATGTTTCCGCGAATAGCCCACCATACGGTGCGGGGATGATAAAAGAACGGTTCGGCAAGGGAAACTAACAGCAGGTTGAGCACATCCTTCCGGCTTTTGTATTTATGGAATGTTTTTTCTTCAAACAGAATGGCAAATGCACTTATCATCACCGAGAAAGTGTAAACAAATGCGAGCAGCACGAGGAAGAATGGCCAGTTGACTAGCTTGAATATTACCAGGTAGGTAAAATATATGTACCCCATGAACTCTATTATCGGTGTGAGCCATTCAAAAAAAAACCAGTATGTGTAGCCCAGCATTCCGAAGCGTCCGTATTTGCGGTTCATGAACAGTTTGCGGTGGGTTATCAGTGTTTCGAGAGTTCCCCGTGTCCACCGGTTGCGCTGCCGCGACAGTTGCCTGCCTCGCGAGGGCACTTCTGTCCATACAAGCGGGTCGGGGATATATGTTAGCTGGTATGGAAGTTTGTTTTCGGCCATGTAGCGCCTCATGCGCACTACTATTTCCATATCCTCGCCAACGGTTTTAATGCTGTATCCGCCGCATTTAACTACTGTTTCCTTGTCGAACAGCCCCAGTGCTCCCGATATCAGCAGCAGTCCGTCGAGCTTTCCCCATGCCATGCGGGCAAGCAGAAATGCACGGGTATATTCAAGTGTCTGCATGCGTGCCAGGAAGTTGTCGGGTAATCTTATTTCTTTAATCTGGCCGTCTTCTATAAGGCACGAGTTTGCAATGCGAATTACGCCTCCCGTCCCGATTACTTTCTTATCGGTTTCTTCCATGAACGGTTTTACCATTTTCAGCAGGGCGTCGGGTTCCATAATGGAATCGACATCGATACAGCAAATCAAGTCTTTCCTTGATACGTTGATGCCGGCATTGAGGGCATCGGATTTACCTCCATTTACCTTGTCGATTACCATGAGGTTTTTGAACGACCTGTTTTTCGATTTATATACGCCTCTTACACGTTCGCAGGGTATGCGGTAATCGAAATAGTAGTTTACACGCTCGAGGCTGTATGTCTCAACCATTTTTTTGAAGGTTTCGTCGGTGCTTCCGTCGTTGACAATTATTACTTCAAAGTTATTATAATACAGCGATAGCAGCGCCCGGGTGTTTTCAATGATGGTGCGTGCTTCGTTATAGGCAGGGGCAATGACTGATATGGATGGCGTGAATGGAGCCAGTATTATGGAGTTGTAGTCAACATAGCTGTTTTTGCGCAGGTAGTTGCGCAGCGCTATGGCTGAAATGGCCGCCAAAGTAAGGTATGTTCCAAAGATAAAACATGTCAGTACGAAAATGACATTGTTGATTATGTAAAAAAATACATCCGAAAATATGCCGCTAATAATCATTAGTTGATTCTTTTATCCAATACGTGTCTTATAATTATCTGATAGTCCTTATATTCACTTTTCATAAGTTTCACCAAAGCCGAAATACCCGTTTCGCCCATTTTGGAAATGGCCACTGCCGCTCCTATTTGTAGCTGTACGTCTTCTTCCTTGTCGAGCACAAGTTTCAGGAATCCCAACATCGATTCGTTACGCATTTTTTCCATTGCATGGATAATTGCCAGGCAGTTGTCTCTGTCTTCGCTTTTGTAAATGTGTTTCAGATGCGGCAATGTGTCGTGCAACTGTATTTCGCCGCACACCCTGATGGCCGTATGTCTGACTTCACGGTCGGGATGCGACAGGCAGTTGATTATCGCCTGCATTGCACCGGTTTGCTTGAATACCTGAATCATCCGCAGGGAAAAGATTACAACTGTTTTGTTCGTAGAATTTGTCCACCGCGAGAAATCGGGTATCGGAAGGTTATGGAATATTATCAACTCGTGAACATTCAACTGCTCCCAAAGGGTAAAAGGTCTTTTAAGGTCGTCGAGAAACCCGAACGGGTCGTCTTCGTTCAGCCGCACCAGGGCAAGTTGTGCTTCCATGCGAAGAATATTGTTCTTACTTTTCAGGGCGTTCCGTATTTGCTGGCTGGCTTCCTTTATGTTCATAAAAGCCATCTCCTTAAATCCCTTAATCTGAATGTGCCACATGGAGCTGTGGGCTTTGAAAAGCGAATCCTGGTCTAATTCGAGCTTGAAGTACAGGTCTCTTAATTTCTCTTTCGATTCGCCCGACAGGTTGATACTTAAATCTATCATTTGATTGATAAGTATTCTCCTGTCGAAGTCGAATGCTGCAATCCGCTGTATTTCGCGAAACTGCTCGTTGTTGTTTTCCGAAAACAGATAATCGACCAGAAGCGTCTGAAACTGTTCCAGCAACCGGCCTGTCTTTGCTTCCACGGCATGTATCCGGTTCCGGTTTATCAGTATCCATATCAGCAATACAACCTGGCAAACGGTAGATGTTATGATGACGATTATTAGTGCGCGTATAAGCCGGCTCTGCGGGTTTGTGTCCGGAATGCCGAACCATCCCCGATGAACGCTGTTTTTCGTTTCCTGCAGTTGCTGCTGTTCGCCTGAAGGCGGCTCGGCTAACGCCATGGTGTCGTTTTCGCTTTGCTGCCATGCCAAAACAGCCGGCACTCCAAGCAGCAGCATAAGGAATACACAAAGGTATATATGTTTAACGGCTTTATTCATCGGTGAAACATGTTGAAATAATATCTTACGCCGGCCATGGCCTGCCAGCGGTTTCTGTATCCGTCGTCGCGTGAATATCCTGCAGATGCCTGCACGTTCCAGCGCGAGTTGATAAACTTGAGCGCTCCCACCTGCAACATGTATGAATTTCCGGGGTCGGGATTCAGCTGCAGGAACTCATCGCTGTATGAACCGAATCCGGCAACAGCATAAACATAGTCTTCTCGTTCCGAAGTAAAATAATACCTGTAAGTAAGGTTATACGAATCGACCCATATAACACTGTATTTAAAATACGGCCTAAAAGCAACGTAATGATTGCCGTGTAGCCACGAAACGGAACCTGTATAAATCCAGTTCATGCCCTGCCAGTAAAGGAAACGCAGACCAAGCGACGCTTCAAACCCTTTGGGCAGACGCTGGAAAAACTCAAAAGCGCCGCGGTGCTCCGGGAAAAATGAACTGGCCGAAAAAGCATAGTTAAGGTACAGATAATTCGACGAAGTAATTTCAGGATAGGCCTCCAGTTCATACTGGAACGCTGACGGACTCCACAAATCGGGCATTTCGCTGCCAATATTCACCCTGGCAATGAAGGTTCCGAACTTTTCCCATTTGGCCACGCCGAGCGACTGTACCATTTTATGGCTCAGGTAAGGCAGCTTTGCAAATTCATAATAGTTTTCAAGAAAAACATAGTCTTTATACAAGTAGCTCGTTTTAAGCAGCTGATATAGTTTGTTCCCCTCTGCGTGTTCGGGGTTTATGGTTAAAAGCTGTTCGACTGTTTGCTTTGCATCCCAGTAGTTCTGCATCAGGTACTGTATCCTGGCTTTCTGATACAGGAAATTTTCATCACTGCTATTTGTATCCAGAGCCTTGTTGGCCATCGAAAGAGCTGCTTCATATTCCCTGTCCCATACCTCAAGATGAATCATCAGGTTAAGCAACTCGTAGTTGTTGGGATTTGTTTCGGCCAGTTGCCGGGTTACCAGCCGCGCCGAATCATATTTCCCTTCCCATCCGTATGTGTATGCCATCAGCAGCGATGCGTCGAAGTAACCGGGCTTTCCGGCCAGTACTTCGCGAAGCGTTTCGCGGGCTTTCTCGTTTTGCCCGGCGCGTACTTCTTCTGTAGCCTGCCGGTATAAATTTTCTGTTGCCAATGACTTAAAGTGTTCTTCCAAGTCTTTTGCTCCTGCATGGTCGGGGTCTATGGCAAATATCCGGTTTACGACCTCAAGCGAAGCTGTGTTTTCTCCTTTCAGCAAAAGGGCGTGTGCCTTGCGGTAAAGTATTTCCGTATCGTTGGGGTAGTATGTCAGCGCTCTGTCGGCATACAGTATGGCTTCGTCATATTTCCGGTCGGCAATGGCGTTGTCGGCAAGCAATATCAGTATATCGTAGCTGTCGGGAGTAATGTCGAGCAGTGGAACAAGAGTATTGCGTGCCTGGTCGTGCCTGCGTTCAGTTACATGGTTTTTACCGGTTAATAAAAGAGCATACATTTTCCGGTCAAGGACATCGGCGCTGCCGGGGTAATAGCTCAGCGCCCTGTCGGCATAGTGGACGGCTTCGTCGTATTTGCCGTCTTCAATGGCGTTGTTTATCAGTAGCAACAGTACCTCGTAGCTGTCGGGGGCAATATCGAGCGCCCGGGTGAGCGACACGCGGGCCGAGTCGGCGCTGTGTTCCCACACATGGGTTTTGCCGATTAATATAATTGCGTCGAAGTAACCGGGATATAATGACAGCAGTTTGCGGCTTATTTCGCGTGCAACGCCATATTCGCCTGAAAACGCAAGGTCGCGTGCTTTAAGGTACATGGAGTCGGCGTCGATGGTTTGTGCAAAACTTATTGCCGTAAACCAGCAGCCAGACATGGCCAACAATATTTTTATTTTATGAAGCATCGGCAAAAAATATTTTAACTGGTAAGTGTTTATTTGTTCTGTAACGCAATTGTACGGTAAAGATTGGAATAAAATTGTATGTTTAAGTAAAATTTTGATGAACGGCGCTTTTTTAGTGATGAACCTGTACTTTTGGCCTGTCTTTTAGGCGGTATATGATTATGCAAATGCAGCCCTGTATCTGCACAAAACCCGAACCGCACCGAGAAATAATTCCCACCCTAAGCACCGCATATTGAATTTATGTATATTTTTACGCCCGTTATTTTTGAATAAAACGAAATGCCTAACGCAGTAAACGATATTAAATATTCTTCCGTCTTCGTAGAGACAGGGTATTGCCATGTCTCTACCATGATGATGTTTAACGCCACCATATATCTACAAATCAATAGATTACAATGTCGCCGCCAACCGTATGGCGACACCTGCACAAACATGTGCAACTTCCACCATGGGCTTCGGCACGCTTGCACAGCCATGTGCAGCGGCATACGGTAATAAAAGAACATATTAATAACTTAAATCTTATAAAATCATGGTAGCTATATATCTGTTGAAAAAAACTGAAAAATAGTCCCCCAAGAGTTATGTTTTATAACTAACTTTATTTCAGGGATTAATGCTTTTTTTAAGCGATTTTAGGACAAAAAAATATAACCCTGTACTGAATGAAATTCGTTTTTTCTCATCTTTTGTAGCAACTGTGCATCTATAGCTAACTCTAAATAAAACCACCTATCTTTGCGCATGAGTTATTCGTTAGATTTTCGCAAGCACGTATTTAAGATAAGAGAGAGAGATTCTTTAACCTTTCGTCAGACCAGTGAACGGTTTGGCGTTCCAATACGCACACTGT
>JAITVX010000044.1 GCA_031285575.1 Bacteroidales bacterium | reverse complement strand
TAGCCACTCTTCCAATTCTTCCTTTTCAAAATACAGCATCTTTCCCTGCGGTTTATAGTGGTGAATCAAGTTGCCTGACGTTAATTTATACAGGTAATTTTTCGACAGGTTAGCCCTTGAATTATTTTCATTATCCACGTATGAAGATAAATTGATTTTTTTGAAGTGAATCAGGGGGTACTGATAGATAAAACTTTACATAGATCCCTGTGTGTGGCAGGAATATGAGCCGCTTATACAATCAGGTTGCATAATTTTCGTGCATCTTGGCTAATATTTTTTACTAAATATTCTTTTTTTATGAAATATGTTATATTTTTGCAGTCCCATTAATTTAATGGACTGTTTGATTGGCTTACGAATATCAATATATAAAATAAAATACAAGTGAATACCTTAAGTTACAAAACGGTATCGGCAAATAAAGCTACCGTAAACAAGGAATGGGTTGTTGTTGACGCCGAAGGCAAAGTTTTGGGAAGAACTGCCACAGTTGTTGCGTCGATGCTGAGAGGCAAGCACAAAACCAACTATACCCCCCATGTTGACTGCGGCGATAATGTGATAGTCGTCAATGCCGAAAAAGCTATCCTTACTGGCGATAAAATGACCGACAAGGAATATGTGCGGCATACCGGATACCCCGGTGGTCAAAGGATTACAACAGCCGACAAGTTGCTGAAGAAGAATCCGATTGCACTGATTGAACATGCGGTTAAAGGCATGCTCCCGAAAAACAGGCTTGGAAACGCTTTATACAGAAACCTGCATGTGTATGCAGGCAGCACGCACCCGCACGAAGCGCAGCAACCCAAAATAGTTGAAATATAATCATAAGCCACATATATGGAACAAATAAATGCTCTTGGAAGAAGAAAAGCAGCCGTAGCACGGGTTTATTTAAGCGATGGCAAAGGAAAGATAACCATCAACGGAAGAGATTTTAAAGAATACTTCGGTGCTGAAACACATCAGTATATCGTTACCCAACCGCTTGTAACCATGAATGCGACAGACAAATACGATATTACCGCAAACCTCAACGGAGGAGGTTCTAAAGGGCAGGCCGAAGCTCTGAGGCTCGGAATAACCAGAGCCCTTGTTGTTATGGACCCTGAATGCAAATCGGAATTAAAAGCCGAAGGTTTTCTTACCCGAGATCCACGTGAAGTAGAACGTAAAAAACCGGGCAGGCCAAAAGCCCGCAAGAGATTCCAGTTCAGCAAGCGATAAACCATCGACTTATACACACATTATATTAATAAATAGATGCAAGTTTAGTATCAAAATTGCAAAGACTCCCAAAATGGGGCTACTCTGTAATTGATCTTAAAGAATGTAAACTTAAAACAATAAACAATGCCAAGAACAAATTTTGAAGAACTGCTTGATGCAGGCGTTCATTTCGGACACCTTAAAAGAAAATGGAATCCGGCAATGGCTCCCTACATATTCATGGAGCGCAACGGAATTCACATCATCAACCTCGAAAAAACCATTGAGAAAATAGATGAAGCCGCATCGGCAATAAAACACATGGCCAGAGCAGGCAAAAAAGTACTTTTTGTAGCCACAAAAAAGCAGGCCAAGGAAATAGTGTCGGAAAAAATTAAAGCCGTAAACATGCCGTATGTTACCGAGCGCTGGCCCGGAGGAATGCTTACCAACTTCCCTACCATACGCAAGGCCGTAAAGAAAATGGCAACAATAGACAAGATGGCAACAGACGGTACATTTATGAACCTGTCGAAACGTGAAAGGTTGCAGGTTACAAGGCAAAGAGCAAAACTCGACAAAATGCTTGGCAGTATAGCCGACCTTACCCGGTTGCCGTCGGCGCTCTTTATTGTTGATGTGTGCAAGGAACACATTGCCGTAAGGGAAGCCAAAAGGCTTGGTATTCCAGTGTTTGCAATGGTCGATACCAACTCCGACCCATCTGATATCGATTTCCTGATACCGGCCAACGACGACGCATCGAAATCAATATCGCTGATAATTGACGTAATGTGTCAGGCAATTGCCGAAGGACTGAATGAACGGAAGATTGAAAAAGACAAGGAACCACAACAGCACAGAGAAAGAAGACCTTTGAAGAAAGAACTTGTGAAAAGTACTGCTCCTGCTATTGAAGATGACGAAGATATGGACGATGAGGATGACAACGCAGCAGATGTAGATGAAAATAATGATGTTGTTGCCAACCTTATTAACGATATCGACAAAGATTAATAAATCAGATTATAAATATTTTAACACATACACATTATGGCTGTTATTAACGCTGCAGACGTTGCCAGGCTCAGAAAAGTTACCCTTGCGGGAATGATGGATTGCAAAAAAGCCCTCGAAGAAGCCGAAGGCAACTTCGACAAAGCAATAGAAATAATAAGGAAAAAAGGACAGGCAGTTGCCAATAAACGCGCCGACAGAGATGCAACCGAAGGCATTGTGATTGCAAAAACCAACGGTAAGCTCGGAATAATGACCGTTCTCAACAGCGAGACCGACTTCGTTGCCAAAAACGCCGATTTTGCCGGGCTTGCAGGTAAAATTGCCGATATCGCCCTTCAGAACAACCCCATTAACCTCGAAGCACTCCTCACAATGCCCCTCGAAGGCACAACAGTTGCTGAAAAAGTAGTTGAATTTGTAGGAATAATAGGCGAAAAACTCGAACTCTCATACTACGAAAAAGTAGAAGCCGAACACGTACAGGTTTATATACATCCTGGCTCAAGGCTTGCAACAGTAGTGGGCTTCTCAAAAGCAGGTATCGACGAGCAGGTTTACAAGGACGTGGCAATGCAGGTAGCTGCAATGAATCCGGTAGCTGTTGACAAAGACTCCGTACCCGAAAACGTAATTGCACAGGAAATAGAAATAGGCCGAGAGCAGGCACGTCGCGATGGAAAATCCGAAGACATGCTCGACAAAATAGCACAGGGCAAGCTCGCCAAATTCTTTAAGGAAAGTACGCTCCTAAATCAGGAATTTGTAAAAGACAATAAGATAACCATAAAACAGTACCTCCAATCAGCCCATAAAGACCTCACCGTTACCGCCTTCAAACGTTTTACACTTAACCTGTAAGCAATACTGTATATAATATTATTTTTAATATCTGATTATAAGTATGTTGTATAAACGTTATTCAGATATAAAGTAATAATTTTAGCCGATTGGTTTCCCAACAGATGTACAAAAAAATAAACGAGCAGTAAATTTATTTTACTACTCGTTTATTTTGGAAAAGTATAAAAGGTAAAATTGCTACAATGACAATTTCCTTTTCAGCTTTAAACAGTTGATACAAACATAATTCATATTTTGAAACCACTAGTGTTGCGTTAAATTTAATTGAACAACAATAAGTTATCATCACGTTCTTTGATATTTTTGCAATCAGTTTCAGCAAACAGTTGTTTAACAGGAGTTTTGTCGTGTAGCGAGAACCCGACAATCTGTAAAATTGTGTAGATGGGTCGCTCTATTTTCAGTTCCTTTGCCGCTATTGCTACCATACAATAAGCAATAATAGCGCAGTAAAGCTGGATTTTGACGGCATTTTCGGTATGTCCCCAAAACGACTTGATTTTCAGATGTTGTTTTATCCACTTGAAAAACAATTCTATCTGCCATCTGTTTTTGTACAGCAGCGCTATATCATTTGCCGATAGGACGAGATTGTTGGTCAGAAAGACAAACTCTCTGTCTGTTTTCTGGTCGTAATAACGGATTTTGCGTAATTTTTCGGGATAAAGTTTCGGTGATTTGCCGGTAGTAAACCTTCCGATTTGGTCGCACTTAACGCTTTTTTTATCGCAGGGTCGGGAGTATATCATCCTGAATTTGAAGTTATTTCTTACCAAATCTTCAAACTTGTAATGATCCAAAAACTCGATTAATTGAGAAAATACATATTTGCCTTGATTCATTGCCGGATAAAATCGGCAAAACTGTCATTTCAAATCGTCCCCCTTAAAAAACACTCATAAATAACTGATTAACAAAATGTCAAAGAACGTCTAAAAATATTGAACGCGACAGTAGTGGTGTCTTGTCCTAAAATAGGCTGACAGGTTAGGAATGAAGACATGGCATACGGGTAAAAAAACAAGCAGACAAGAGAATATCATTCCTTTG
>JAITVX010000233.1 GCA_031285575.1 Bacteroidales bacterium | reverse complement strand
CTTCACCGCACGCTCCTTGAACGCACGATCATAACTCCCTTTTTCACTGCTCTTTTCCATTGCCCAAAATTAAGATTTGTTTGTCTGCCTTAACTTCTTGTGCGGGCTAAGTTAGGAACTCCATATATGCATTTGCAAGAGTAGTAATCGTGGCAAATTCCGACGACCGTCAGCCTCTCCCCCACCCTCAACCGTGCTAACATAAAGTACAAAGCTAAAATTCTAATGTATTTATATTGTTAATTAATGCATCAGATATCAGTAAATCTTCCGGAGTGGTTATTTTTATGTTTTCTCGGTTGCCTTCAACAAGGTTTATTTTTATGCCCATGGCTTCAAGTACGGTTGCATCGTCGGTAAACTCCTGTCTGTATGCCTGCCGGTACGCTCTTTTGATTAGATGGGCGCTAAATACCTGCGGGGTTTGTACGGCTCTTACTGTTTGCCTGTTAATGGGACTGCTTCCCCCATCGGCTGCAAGTATCCGTAGCGATTCGTCAATGGCAACAGCAGGTATGGCGTTGCCACATTTCACGGCGGTTTCAATGCATCTTTTTATGGTGTTGTGGCTTACCAGGGGGCGCACACCGTCGTGGATGGCTACGAGGCCGCAATCGGGAACACAGGCCAGACCGTTTTGTACGGAATAAAAACGTTCTGCGCCGCCTTCTACAACTGTATGTGGAACAGAGAAGGAGTGTTTTTCCCTGACCTCTGTCCAGTATTGCAGCTGGCTTGCGGGCAGTACTGTGATAATCTCAACGGAACTGTCGAAATCCTTAAACCGTTCTATCGTGTGCATAAGTACGGGGCGGCCTGCCAGCTCAAGGAACTGTTTCGGCACTGTGGCCTGCATCCTTTTCCCGGCTCCGCCGGCTACGATAACTGCGTATAGCTGCATAGTCTATTCTTTTGCGTAAAGGTATCTCTTTATGCTCCTCTTGGGTGTTTTGGCAAACTCATCCGGATGAATGCGGCATTTGCTTACTGCCATGTATTCCGGAAACCGTTCGTTTACTTCCTTTCGTATCTGCTCGAGTATTATTTCAAACTGAGTGTCAGTAATGTTGTCGCCTCTAAGGGCTTCATAGTCGGGATAAACAAGCGCTACAAGTCTGTTTGCTTCATTGACAACCAGTGATTCAACAACATAATTCCGATTGTTTATTACTGCTTCGATTTCCTCGGGATAGATGTTTTTTCCGGACGGACCTAAAATCATGCTCTTGCTTCGACCCTTAATGTAGATATTGCCCTGCGCATCGATTATTCCGAGGTCGCCGGTATGCATCCATCCGGCGCTGTCGATCATTTCCGAGGTGGCTTTTTCGTTCTTGTAGTAGCCCATCATTACGTTTTCGCCCCGCAGTATTATTTCTCCTACTATTTTTTGGGGATCGGGCGAGTCGATTGTTACTTCAAGGGTGTCGATGGCTTTTCCCGACGCTCCCGGCTGCGTTGTGTTCCACGAGCGGTAGCTTATCAACGGGCCGCACTCGGTCATGCCGTAGCCTACGGTGAACCGGAGACCTGCTTTCCTGAAAAACCTTTCGGCATCGGCATTGAAGGCGGCGCCGCCTATTACTATTTCGCGGAACCGCCCTCCGAAGGTTTCAACAAGGCGCCGCCTTATGGCGCCGTAAAGCAGCCTGTTGATGCCGGGGATGGCCAGCAGCACTCTCATGTGCGGTTTGCCTGTCAGTGGAAGTATCTGCTTCTTGTATATTTTCTCGATTACAAGCGGAACCGACAGTATAAGGCTTGGTTTTATTTCGCGAAAGGCCTGTACCAATATCTGCGGCGACGGCGTTTTGGTAAGTATTGTTATGTGGCAGCCTATTGAAAGGGGGAACAGGAACTCAAATGCGCAACCGTAGGTGTGGGCAAGGGGCAGGAACGATATAACGGGGTCGCCCGGATTGAGCGGCATGTTGTGCTGTGCAAACCTTATGTTGCAGGCAAGGCTGTTGTGCGAAATCATTACGCCTTTCGAGAATCCGGTGGTGCCCGACGTGTAGCTTATTACTGCAAGCCGGTCGTAATCTGTATCCCCAAATGTTACGTCTTCCGGTTTAAGGTCGTGATACTGCTGTGCGTATATGCTTTCAGCCGCGTCGAAACACTCTCTTACATCTGCCGTGGCCGACAGGAGCCCGAAGCCGTCAAGCGACACGGTTCCCTTTACCTGCGGAAAGCGTCCGGTGTCAAGGGTTTCAAAAATCTTGCCGTCAACATACAGAAGCACTGCGTCGGAGTGGTCGATTATGCCGGCAATGTCTTCGGGCCTGAAATCGGGCAGCACCGGTACTATGGCGGCACCGTATGTTACCGCCGCCAGGTAAACCACGCACCAGTTTGCCGAGTTGCGTCCAACGAGTGCAATTTTGTCGCCCTCTTTCAGCTTTATGTTCCTGAAGAATATGTGCGCCTGCAGTATCTTCCCTGCTATTTCACGGTACGAATACCCCTGTTCGCGGTAGTTCGACAGGGCTTCACGATTCCAGTTCTGCCTTATGCTTTGTTCAATATACCCTGTAAGCCTTTCCTTTATCATGGTTTTAAAGTATTTTATCTGTCATTACGAATGCAGTGATGCAAGTATGTTCATGAATCGTTTCGGGT
>JAITVX010000145.1 GCA_031285575.1 Bacteroidales bacterium | reverse complement strand
GCTCGTTGAGCCGAAAACAATTGAACGAAGTGAAGGAAAATCGCAGAGAGTTATCGATCGGCGGAAATACTGAACCTCTTGACGCAGGCAATGCCTGTTTGCAAACAATGCGAATCAACGGTTGAAAGTTTCTGAATCTCCTGATATTTTAGCCTAAACCTGTCCAAAATATTTATTCCTTTGAGATTCAGCATATTACCAATATGCCGTCATCACAAGCGCTTGAGTACACTTGCGGGAGTTCCCGCAACTCCTGCTAAGTGTGCGGGCATACTTGCGGGAACTCCCGCAACATTAACCCGATTATTTTTACAAACATTAATATGATATCAAAGCTGACAAAATTGTATTGCGACGCGGCAAAATATTTTTCAACACACCCATGTTAATAACATGTTTGCAATACCCAAGGGAAATGTTTACAACTACCCCTTTTTACAACAGGAAACAGTGACACATAAACGCTAACTTTGGGCGCTCAAAAAATAACTTAACATTAAAGTGCATATGGGAAGGATTATATCTATTGCAAACCAGAAAGGCGGAGTTGGAAAAACTACAACGGCAATAAACCTTGCGGCAAGTCTTGCCGCCCTTGAGAAAAAAACACTCATCATCGACGGCGACCCGCAGGCAAATGCCACCTCAGGCATAGGAATAGACACGCGCCAGGTAAAATGCACCATCTACGACTGCCTCATTGACGGCAAAAACCCCGAAGAAGCAATGTTGAGCTGCGAAATAGACAGCCTGTTTATAATACCTTCAAACATTGACCTCGTAGGAGCGGAAATAGAGATGCTGGAACGTCCCGAAAGGGAAAAAATACTTAAAGAAGCACTGTCAAAAATAACAGATAACTTCGACTATATTTTAATAGACTGTTCACCGTCATTAGGTCTTCTGACCGTAAATGCACTTACTGCCTCCGATTCGGTAATCATCCCCGTACAGTGCGAATACTTTGCACTTGAAGGTCTCGGCAAACTGCTGAATACAATCAAGATAATACAGGGCAACCTTAACCGTAACCTGGAAATAGAAGGATTTCTGTTGACAATGTACGATTCCCGGCTGAGGCTGTCAAACCAGGTTGCCGACGAGGTAAACAAACACTTCCAGCAAATGGTTTTCAAAACCATAATACAGCGAAACATAAAACTGTCGGAAGCTCCGAGTTTCGGGCAGCCGGCAATACTTTACGATGCAGATTCGAGAGGCACCGTAAACTATCTCAATCTTGCAAAAGAACTGATTGCAAAGCAGGACGAAAAAACTAAAGCATAAAGATTATCTTTGCATCGCAAAAAACAATAATTATGGCAAAGAAATATGCGCTGGGCAGAGGCCTCGGTGCTTTAATAGAAGGAGTTGAAAAGGAAACCCTGGAGAAAAAGGTTGAAGCCAACATGGAAATATCGGTGGATGCCATTGAGGCAAATCCGTTTCAGCCGAGGACTAATTTTAATGATCAGGCGCTTGAAGAACTCGCCGCTTCGGTAAGGAAACTCGGCATCGTGCAGCCGCTTACGGTACGCGACGCCGGAAACGGAAAATATCAGCTGATAGCCGGCGAAAGAAGACTGAGAGCGGCTCGCCTTGCAGGGCTTACACATGTTCCGGCTTATGTCCGTACGGCCGACGACCAGGCCATGCTTGAACTTGCCCTTGTTGAAAATATACAAAGAGAAGACCTCGACGCCGTTGAGGTAGCAATCAGTTTTCAGCGCCTGATAGAGGAATGCCGGCTGACGCAGGAACAGCTAAGCGACAGGGTCGGGAAACAGCGGTCAACAGTATCAAACTATCTGCGGCTTCTTAAACTTCCAGCCGAGATTCAGCTTGGGATAAGGAATAAGTACCTTATGATGGGGCATGCACGGACGCTCATCAATATTGAAGACACCAAAGAGCAGATGGCTGTATATTATGAAATTGTTGACGGCGGGCTGTCTGTGCGTGCAGCTGAAGAACTGGTGAAGCGTCTGCAGAAAGAGAAGGGAAAAGATCCGCAGAAAGAGGAAAAAAAGAAAAAACTGAACAACGACTATAAGCAGATGTCGGAACACCTTAAAAATATGTTTTCAACAGATGTAAACGTCAGAATAAATGAAAAGGGAAAAGGTAAAATAGTAATAGCTTTTAATACTTCCGAAGACATGGAACGTATTTTAGGCGTATTTGATCGTCTTAACTCCTGAAAATAATTATCTTTGCCGCGCGTTTAAACGATACGGGAGTTTTTTCGTAATAATTTTGTTTTGGGAAGCTATTATAACATATCGCTGTTGTTAATTCTGATGCTGTTATTTGTGTTACAGGCTGCTGTTGCGCAGGACGAAAGCGCATCAATTCAGGTTAGTGTGGCTTCACCTGATACTGTTGCCCGACGGCAGACAGGAGAAAAAAAACAGCCGATAGCTGTAAATGTTGCAGACACTGTGCCCAACCGTAAAAACAGCACCGCTAAACGCATAGGAGACCCAATGAAGGCAACAATGATGTCGGCGGTATTTCCTGGGGGAGGGCAAATATTAAACCGGAAATACTGGAAGCTGCCTATTGTTTATGCCGGATTCGGGGAGCTGTTATATGCCATCAAAACCAATTCCGATAATTACCAGATGTTTTACAAAGGCTATGTAGATTTTACCGATAATATAAAGGAGACCGACAGTTACGTGAAATTTATTAACATGGATCCTGCGACCTACGATCCGGTGGTGCATCCCGAAACCCATACCCCGGCTAATGCCATAGCGCTTGAAGAAAGAATGATGAGGATGATAGACTATAATAAACGGAACCGTGATTTGTCGATAATCCTGCTCGGAGTCTGGTATTTTGCTCAGATTCTCGACGCAAACGTTGATGCCAGCCTCCTCAATTATGATGTAAGCGACAACCTGGCATTAAAAGTGTCGCCACAAATGTTTAATTTGCCGGGTACATATCATCCGGCTGCAGGAATGAACCTGCGTTTTACAATGAATTTTTAAAAAAAGAATTTATGAGAAGTATTTTTATTCTGTGTATTTTACTGTTTACGTCCCAGGCAATGAAAGCCGGTAACGATACAATAATTATCAGGGCCGACGATTATTCATCGGAGAAAATAGACCGCGACCTTGACAGCCTTATCAACACCTGGTATGTAGGCCTGGCATTGCGTAATGCTGCTGTGGAATATTCAGGCGACACCACCGCGCTGCAATGCCCCGATTCGGTATATATTGACCGCCTTAGCAGAATAAATTCCATTATCGAACTGCCCTACAACAGTATAATACGTAACCATATACACGTATATACAATAAGGCAGCGCGAGAAATTCGGCGCCGTTCTCGGGCTGGCCAATTATTATTTTCCGATGTTTGAAGATATATTTGATTCGTACGGGCTTCCAGCCGAACTGAAATACATGGCGGTTATAGAATCGGCGCTTAATCCGAATGCAGTAAGCAGGGCCAATGCAACCGGACTGTGGCAGTTTATGTACAGCACCGGAAGAATGTACGGCCTTACCATAAACTCGATAGTAGATGAGCGCCGCGACCCTGTTAAGGCAACAGACGCCGCCGCACGTTACCTGCGCGACCTTTATAAAATATATAACGACTGGGGGCTTGTTATAGCCGCCTACAACTGCGGCCCCGGTAATGTGAACAAAGCAATAAGGCGGTCGGGAAACAGGAAAGACTACTGGGAAATATATTACAGGCTTCCGCGCGAAACACGTGGCTATATACCCCAGTACATTGCCGCAGTATATGCAATGAACTACTATAAGGAACACAACCTTACACCTGCGTCGATAAGCTTCCCTGTGGCGGTCGATACGATAATGATAAACAAGGATATTCATCTGGCCCAGATATCCGAAGTTATGGATATTCCGCTTGGCGAACTCCGTGCCCTCAACCCGCAGTATCGCACGGGCCTTATACCCGGCACCTCAAAGCCCTGTGCCCTCACCCTGCCAGTAACACATCTTGGTGACTTTATCGATTTGAACGATACAATAAGAAGTTACAAACCCGATGTCTATATCAGCAAAACGACACAGATTGCCAATCCTGCACTGTCAACATATATGCCAGCGGATGTTAAGGGCAAAACCAGACTCGTATATACTGTTAAGGAAGGTGACAATCTTGGCTATATAGCCGAATGGTATCGGGTTGGCCTTTCCGACCTCAGATACTGGAACAATATTTACAGGAACATGATAAGGGTAGGGCAGAAGCTTGCAGTATATGTTGACCCTCAAAAAACGGAATACTTTTCGCAGATTAATGCGATGACATTTGTCCAGAAGCAGAGCCTGTCGGGTAAAAGCGTTCCTTCAAATACACGCCCCGCCACTGCCGCCGTCAGCCCCACTGAAGCCGATGGAGAATACATAGTGCACACCGTAAGAAGCGGCGATACCATCTGGGATATCGTAAAACTGTATGGAAACGTAACCTCTACCGAAGTCTTATCACTGAATAACATCTCCGACCCTGGCAAAATACAGATAGGCCAGAGACTCAGAATCAGGAAAAAAAGCTGACAGACCGTTTACAGTACAATCTTAAGATTGAAAAGGGCAATCCCGAAATCAACCCCGACGAAATTGTTGAAACGAGCTGCGAAGTTATTGTTACATTTGCCTGCGAAAAAGACGGAGAACAAAAGAACTGCGAATTTCGCCTGACCGCCGACAGCGACAATGGCTTTACGGCAGGCGAATCATTTGCACAAAAAAACGCAAATGTACAAGTGGTTGGAAAAAATTCCGGTCACTTTTTTGTATTGTCAGGATGTTCAAAACGGATAGATTCCGGACGGAAATAATTTTATTATCAGGCTGATTTTTAAGTGATTGTCTTTGGCTGCATCATATATTTTGATTGTCTTTAACGATTAATAATCAGGATTTTATGACGAGTTTTAAGGATCACAAAGTGACGGCGGCAGATCTGTTGGGCATAATTCCAGAAGCACTAATGAGCTACTTGTCCGAGCACAGCGG
>JAITVX010000110.1 GCA_031285575.1 Bacteroidales bacterium | reverse complement strand
GCGGATAAAACGTTTTCGGAGAGTATTTACACGTTACGAAAAACTCGACAGAATGTTTTGGGCATTCCTGCTGATAGCGTTAATTATGGATGCAATCAAATAGCGTTAACAGGCCTTAGTATCTACAGTAATAAATTTACCGCTCGTTTATTTCTTGTATTTTTGGGTGCCGATTGGTTTCCCAAATATCTGAAATACATACTTTATATTTGCAGAATATTTGTGAAAAATAAATATAAAATGCCGATATTTAATTAATTAAAAAACAATACTTTGCAAACCGTAAACTCCCACCAGACTTCTTGTAACCATTGTGCGTCCGTGAGACGACGCGCTAAATAAGTCTGATAAACCATACAGTTTACAGTCGGTTTGCTGAAAATCTCTGTTAAAAAATAAATTTTAAACAGCTTCTTTGAAAATTTCAATTACCTTTATGCAGTAAAAAAAACGTAAGCTATGAAGATAGAGGTTTCAAACGGAGAAATTATCGACAAGAAAACGATAATCCAGATAAAGCTTGAGCGTATAAAAGACGCCTCAAAGCGAGCCAACCTGCAGAAAGAATACGAAGACCTTGCAGAAGCTTCGGCTCTGATAATTGATGACAGCCATCCGCTCTACAGGGCACTCTATGGCATAAACTGCGAACTGTGGGACATTGAAGACCGCATACGCGACCTCGAACGGGCAAAAAATTTTGGCGAAGACTTTATACAGACCGCACGCTCCGTTTACTTTAAAAACGACACAAGGTCGGAAATAAAAAGGAAGATAAACCTTGAAACATCTTCCGGGCTTATTGAAGAAAAATCGTACGAAAAATATTAGAATGCGTATCCTTGTCATACGGTTTTCGGCAATGGGCGACGTAGCCCTTATACTTCCCGCAATTTCGGGAATAACAGACCCCGATGTCGAAATCGTAGTACTTACACGTCCAGCATTCAGTCCGTTCTTTACCGAAACAGGAATGCTGACACTGTTCCTCACCGATTTCAATGGACGGCACAAAGGATTTGCAGGCATATTAAGACTATTTAACGACCTGCGCAAAACAGGGAAATTCGACCGCGTAATAGACCTGCACAACGTTATAAGGTCGAGAATTATCGGATTGCTTTTGAGATTTACAGGTGCAACCGTTACGGTTATCGACAAAGGCCGGCGCGAAAAGCGGCAACTGATAAAGGGACATGAAAAAAAACCATTGAAACACACGGTTGAAAGATACGTGGAAACCATTAATAAAGCCGGATACGCCACCTCCGTTACCAACGGCCCGTGGATACACCCCCCAGAAAATGCCCTTGAGAAACTGACAGCACTTTTCGGAAACGAAAAGGCAATAAACATTGGCGTTGCCCCACTTGCAAAACACCCCCTCAAAATGTGGCCAGAAGGGCACATGGAAAAACTGCTGAAACTCATTTCAGAAAACCATAATGCAAAGTTCTGGTTTTTTGGCGGCCGCGAAGACAAAACGCAACTCGAAGCCATGGCGCTGAAAGCCGGAAAAGCATACTGTTTTGCAGGAAAATACCCCCTCGATGTTGAACTTGCAGCAATAAGCAAACTCGATTTCATGATAGCAATGGACTCGTCGAACATGCACATGGCCGCCCTTGTTTCAACAAAAACAGTATCGATATGGGGAGCAACCGACCCCCTGGCAGGCTTTGGAGCATGGCGCCAGCCCGAAAGCTATTCCATAATGATTCCTGTGGAAAAGCTTCCATGCCGCCCCTGCACAGTATATGGTAAAGGAACATGCCTCAGAGGCGATTTTGCATGCATGGAAACACTCACCCCGGAAACGGTGTACGGCAGAATAGTAAAGTCAGGACTGTTATAAAAATACGCAACATGAAACACCGCAAACCAATTAAACCGCTGCTTGTCGCAATTATTGCAATGGCATTAACCCAGATGTTTTTTACCGGATGCCGGGTCGAAACCGGTAAAGACACCGGTTTCGACCCGGCAGAACTTGTCAATCCGCTAATGGGAACCGATTCGGAGTTTATACTCTCAAACGGTAACACATACCCGGCCATAGCACTGCCGTGGGGAATGAACTTCTGGACGCCGCAAACACGGAAAATGGGCGACGGATGGGGCTATACATACGACGACTACAAGATTATGGGAATAAAACAGACACACCAGCCAAGCCCGTGGATAAACGACTATGCCGCCTTTTCGCTGATGCCGATAACAGGAAACATAAAAGTCGATGAAACGGAAAGAGCATCATGGTTTTCGCATAAAGCCGAAACTGCAAAACCATACTACTACAGCGTTTACCTCTCTGACTATGACATTACGGCCGAAGTAACCCCCACAGAAAGAGCCGCAATGTTCCGTTTCACGTTTCCCGGCAACGACTCATCGTTTGTGCTCATCGATGGCTTTTTTAAAGGCTCAATGGTAAAAATAATTCCTGCCGAAAGAAAAGTGATAGGATACTGCCGCAATAACAGCGGCGGTACGCCTGAAAACTTCCACAACTATTTTGTAGCCGTATTCGACAGAGATTTTTCCTGCACTCATACATGGCAATCCGACACCATACTGTACAACATACCTGAAACCGAAGGAGAACACTCTGGTGCCATTTTAGGCTTCACAACAAAGCAGTCCGATACAGTATGCGTTAAGGTAGCGTCGTCATTCATCAGCCACGAACAGGCGCAGCTTAACCTTTCCGTCGAAACCGGCAGTAAAAACTTTGAAACCCTTAAGCAAGAAGCGAAAGAAGCATGGAACAGGGAACTGAAAAAAATAAAGGTTGAAGGAGGCTCCGACGACCAGCTGCGAACCTTCTATTCGTGCCTTTACCGGGCGCTTCTGTTCCCGAGGCAACTGCACGAATACAATAAGGAAAACGAAGCGGTGCACTATAGCCCGTACAATGGCAAAATACTTCCCGGCTACATGTACACCGACAACGGCTTCTGGGACACCTTCAGGTCGCTGTTCCCGCTTCTCACACTGGTTTACCCGGAAGTTAACAGTAAAATTATGCAGGGGCTTGTAAACACTTACAACGAAAGCGGGTGGCTTCCCGAGTGGGCAAGCCCGGGGCACCGCAACTGCATGATAGGCTCAAATTCGGCCTCAATAATAGCCGACTCATACCTGAAAGGCATCGAAGGATACGACATCGAAACTCTATACAGGGCAATTATCAAGAACACCACCGGGCATGGCCCCGAGCCATCGGTCGGAAGGCTTGGCGCAGAATATTACAACAACCTCGGATACGTGCCCTGCGACGCAGGAATAAACGAAAACGCAGCACGCACACTCGAATATGCCTATGCCGATTTCTGTATATGGCAACTTGCCAAAGCCCTTGGGAAACCCCGCGAAGAAATTGATATGTATGCCAAAAGAGCCCTGAATTACAGCAATGTTTTCGACCCCCAACGTAAACTCATGCGGGGACGCAACACCGACGGCACCTTTCAGCATCCCTTCAATCCCTATAAATGGGGCGATGCATTTACCGAAGGAAACAGCTGGCACTATACATGGAGCGTTTTCCAGGATATAAACGGACTGAAAAACCTTATGGGAGGCAACGACAGCTTTAGTGCAAAACTCGACTCGGTTTTCAGCGTCCCACCCGTATTCGACTGTTCGTACTACGGTATGGTAATTCATGAAATAAGAGAAATGGCAATAGCAAACATGGGCAACTATGCCCATGGCAACCAGCCCGTGCAGCACATGATATACCTCTACAACCATGCCGGGCAGCCATGGAAAGCCCAGCATCGCGCAAGAGACGTAATGAACAGGCTTTATAACAGCCAGCCCGACGGTTACTGCGGCGATGAAGACAACGGGCAAACATCGGCATGGTATGTTTTCTCAGCCCTCGGGTTTTATCCCGTAACGCCGGGAACCGACCAGTACGTATTCGGCTCACCGCTGTTTAAACGCGCCGTTATCGACTTCGGGCCACGGCGTAAGCTCGTTATCGAAGCTCCCGAAAACTCCCCGGAAAATGTGTATATAAAGAAAATAAGCCTTAACGGCAAAAAAGTAAATACAAACTATATAACCCATTCAGAACTGAGAAATGGCGGCAGACTTGCCTTTGGCATGACCTCCGTTCCCGATACGCTCAGAGGAACAGAACCCGGGGCGTACCCATATTCAATGAGTTCGGAATAACATTTTACAGCAGTTGTTTAATATCATAAAAACATATTATGAACAGATTTACGGGTATTGTTGGAATAGTAATTATCCTGGCGATTGCATATTTGTGGTCGAACAACAGGAAAAAAATTAATTACCGCGTGGTAATAACCGGGCTTGTGATGCAGCTGGCGCTGGCGGTTTTTATTCTGAAAGTTCCCATCGGGCACAAAATCTTTGCTTTCCTGGGAAAAGCCATAAACAGGCTGCTCGACTTTTCGCAGGAAGGCGGAGCATTTGTCTTCGGCGACCTTACGAAAATATCGGAAGTGCTACCGCCGCAAATAGTATCGACCGGAGTTTTCCTGTTCATACTGTTGCCAACAATCATTTTCGTGTGCGTTCTTGTTGCAATGGCATATCATGTTGGGCTAATGCAGCGCATTATAGCCGTTATTGCACGGTTTGTGCACTGGGCAATGAGAGTAAGCGGCAGCGAAGCGCTGTCGAATGTGGCAAGCGCATTTGTAGGGCAGGTTGAAGCGCAGATTCTGATAAGGCCCTACCTGTCGGGCATGACACGCTCGGAGCTGCTTGCTTCGATGACAGGCAGCATGGCGTGTATTGCCGGAGGAGTGATGGCGGTTTACATATCCATGGGAGTTCCGGCCGGATATCTTCTGGCCGCAAGCCTTATGGCAGCTCCGGGAGCGCTGGTAATATCGAAGATTGTATTCCCCGAAACAGAAATATCGGAAACAAAAGGCGTAATAAAACTTGAAGTAAAAAAGGAACACGCCAACATTATGGATGCCATTTCGCATGGCGCCAGCGACGGAATGAAAATATCGCTCAATGTTATTGCCATGCTTATAGGAGTTATTGCGCTCATTGCCCTTGTTGATGCGCTGCTGGGCTATTTCGGCCTTTTCCTTGGATGGACAGGCGTGTCGTTAGACGCAATTGGCCTTGATGTGAATAACCTCAAACTGAAAGACGTTGTTGGTGCGCTGTTCGGCCTTTTTGCCGTGGTGATGGGAGTTCCGGCGTCGGAGTCGATGAGCGTGGGCGGGCTGCTGGGCACGAAAATGGTTATTAACGAGTTTGTGGCCTACTCAGACCTTGCGCCAATGATGCAGCACGGGGCATTGAGCCAGAAGTCGGTTATTATTGCAAGTTTTGCCCTATGCGGGTTTGCCAATTTCAGTTCAATAGCAATTCAGCTTGGCGGCATAGGCGCCCTTGTTCCCGGCCGCAAGGCCGATTTGGCGAAGCTTGGGCTTAAAGCCATGCTGTGCGGAACAATGGCATCGTATGTTTCTGCCTGTTTGGCCGGAATACTGTATTAAAGCATAGAACGGGTAACATGGAAGCTGCCGCTGCAACCGCTGCCGGGTGCCAGAAG
>JAITVX010000002.1 GCA_031285575.1 Bacteroidales bacterium | reverse complement strand
ACAGTGCGCTTCGTCTATGGCTATCATTGAAATACCGGCGTTTGCAGCGAAATCGGCAAACAACGCAGTGTCGAGCCGTTCGGGGGCTACATAAATTATTTTGTATTCGCCGTTTTTCGCATTTTCAAGAACCTTCAGCATTTGAGCAAATGTCAGTTCGGTATTGATAAACGCGGCGGGTATTCCATCTTCTACCAGCCCCGAAACCTGGTCTCTCATAAGAGAAATCAGCGGCGAAATAACAATGGTAATTCCGTCGAAAATCATTGCCGGCACCTGAAAACATATCGACTTTCCAGCGCCGGTCGGCATAACCGCCAGGCAATCGCGTTTCTGCAAAACAGAATCAATTACCTCTTCCTGCCCTTTACGGAAAGCTGCATAGCCGAAATATTTCCTTAAAACTTCGTGCTTCATTGTTTTTCGCTCAATTCAAAAAGATGCGTTTTGTTTCAAACTGTGGATAATTCGGGAGTTCAGAGTCTGCGTCTTTCGACTGACTGCTACGGTTAATTCCCCGATTGATTATCAAAATGAAAAACAACGCCTTTCCGCCAGTCTGAAACCGCCTGGTCCCATGATGTTATCTGCGTTTCGCTGCGGCTCAGGAAGTAGTCGTTGTCGGAAAATATGCTGTTGCGTTGTTTGAATGTGAAAAACACATAGTCGTCTGCTACGCTGTATCGCCCTCCCCACGACGATTTTACAACCTGTTTGCGGTATCCCCACATGTCGCCTTCGGGGCTTTTGTAAACCTTGTCGGGCGGGCCGTACATTATGTATATCATGCCGCGTTCGGTTCGCCATCCTTCCGTAAACGATGTAAAGTATATGTTTGAATAAACCACCCTGTTGTAATAAATGCGTATCAGTTCCCTTGCGCGTTCAATATTCCCGGCGGCACATTTTAGCCAGAAATCGTCAATGGCTATCTTGGGCTTGGGGTTTTCTTTCATCCGGCCAACTTCGTCTCTGGTTGCAATATACAGCAGTGGATCGATCATATCTTCGGGAGTAGCCATGGTGGGGTATGATTCCCCGAAATTAAACAGCGTATAGCCGTCTTTTATTTTCCTGTCAACGGAACAGAGGTATATTCCTTCGCGGGGCAGCATAATAGGCATTGTATCTGAATAGGCGAGGGCTGCAATACGCTCCGGCTCATAGTCAACCTGCTTTTGCGGCAGCAGCATCGACGGCGGGTCGGGAATCTGTTCAAATGGCCTGAAATAGGATATGTACAGCGAATCAAAATGCCCGCGTGCATAATAAAGGTTTATGTATTCGTCAAGCCTGAGTGTGTGCGAGAACAGCCGTGCGCCGGTAAAGTAATTTCTTGTCAGGAAATTATAACTGTTAAACGGGCTTAAAGTATTGAAAGGCACAAACGTTTGCGACATTGCTGACCTGAGCCTGTCGAGCGTTTTGATTTCGGCAACGTATTGCGAATTGCCTTCCGTTTTGAAGGGTATGTCATACGCATATTCCATTTTCAGGGTGTCTTTTACAATGCGCAGGTCGTATGTCATTGTATCTGCCAGAATGCGCGTATCCTGAATAATTTTGTATATTTTGATGCCTATTGCAAGCACAGCCGTTGGAACGCCGGTTTGGTTTGCTTCCGAAAAAAGGAGGTCGTTTGCAAAAAAACGGACAGATAGCGTTGCCGATTCGTCGGAAAAGGTATTAACGGCATAGCTTGGGGTTAAAACCGCACGGGTCGGGTTGTACATGTGCGACAGGTCTTTTGTGTCAACCGCCGGCTTATACGACATGCACGACGGCAGGCATGCCGCAACGATAACCGTTACTGTAAAAAATACCCCGACATATATTCTTCTTAAAGCGCTCATGTAAAAATATCCTGTTACTGTTTCCATCCAAGCCTTACCCTGCACAGTTCTCTGCCGTCAGACCTTATTACCGAATGACTGTAATAGCCGTTGTTGCCTGCACGGGCCTGTAAAAACACTTCGTCGTTATAAAACGATTCGGAAAGGTAGTTTATTTCAGTTGAATAAACAGTGTTCTGTTTTACGAAATCGATATCGTAAGAGTCGTTTATCCACTGAAGATACTTTACGTTGTTTGTATGCAGGTTTACGTCGAGGTCGCTGATTCTGACCCTGAACGTATCGGAGTTTACCGCTTCGCCACCCGCCGCTTCCAGCTTCGAGGCATACCTCAGCGGCGATTCCTGCACCTCGCTGTGCCGGTTAAAATAGCTTAATGCTGCTTCCGGCCTCTGTATCTTCCGCGTTGCCTGGTCGAGTATAAGCCACGACGATGTGGCAAAAGCAATATGCCTTCCGTCAGGATAGCTTACCTCGTAGTTTCTCAGGGCAAAAAGCTTGTCGGTACCGTTCGGGTATGTTTTAACAATAATTGATTCTTCCCACGCCGGCCACTCCGCTATTTCGGCATACATACGCGACAGCGCCCAGAAATGATTGCATTTCATGAGGTCGTTTCTTCCAAACCCAAGTATTTCGGCATGGTCAGACGCTATGTCCTGAAGATAGTTAAACAGCGAAGCGAGATTAAGCCTGCTGTCGGGGCCGGTTTCGTAAACATGTATCCTGTATTCTTTCTGCAACGTCAAAAAGTCTGTCATAAGCCGTTTGTTTTAAAATACATCTGCGAAAAATATCGGAATACCGTATTTTCCCGGATGCAAATGTATATGAAATTCATTGAACTTCCCACAGACAGATAAAAATGTCCGGTGAAATTTACAGGGGAAAGACAGGCAATTTTACACCTTAACGCTCATACATAGCGCCCCAATACCTATCCAGCTTGCCGGGCTGGTGATTGTGCGGTTTGCATTATTAACTGATGTTACGCACCCCATCAGGGAAATTGTATTTCCTTCAGGGAAATTCAATTTTACTAACGGAACAAATCTCATACCGCGTAACATCAGTTATTAAATTGAACAGGCTTGTTTTACCTGTTCTCCAAGATCTTCCACAATGTTAAGCATGCGTTCGGTTGCCTTTATTGCCGATTCGGTCTGGTCGGCATCGAGGCCTTTTGTTTTGAACTCCTTGCCTTTGTAATTCCACGTAATAACTGTTTCAACAAGCGCATCGGTGGCTCCTCCCGGGGGAATTGAAACCTGATAGTCGATAAGCGCCGGGCACTGTTTGCCAAGCTTGTCGTAAATTTTCCGCAGGGCTTTCATGAAGGCGTCGTACTGGCCGTCGCCCGACGATGTTTCCTGATAAAACTCTCCGTCGATTTCAACCTGTATGTTTGCCGAAGGCTTCAATCCGCAGGAAAGCGAAAGCGAATAGTTCCGTATAAAAATCTTGTAGTTTGCATGGTCGTCGTTGCCAAGTACGTCGGCAATTATAAACGGCAGGTCTTCGGCTGTAACATTCTCCTTCTTGTCGCCAAGTTCAATGACGCGCTGCGTTACCTTTGCAAGCGATTCGGGGCTTAGCGACAGGCCAAACTCTTCAAGGTTCTTTTTAACTGTCGCTTTTCCCGACTGTTTGCCGAGGGCGTACTTCCTTTTACGGCCAAAACGTTCGGGCATAAGGTTGTTGAAATAGAGGTTGTCTTTCGAGTCGCCGTCGGCGTGTATGCCCGACGTTTGGGTAAAAACATTCTCACCCACCACCGGCTTGTTGACGGGAATCCTTATTCCGCTGAATGTTTCAACTATCTTGCTTACGTTTGTTATTTCCATTTCGTTAAGGCTCAGTTCTGCATCGAGATGGTCGCGCAGTGTTCCGATAATACTCGAAAGCGGTGCATTGCCTGCTCTTTCGCCCAGTCCGTTTACGGTTGAATGGATTCCCTGTATGCCTGCCTTAACGGCGTAAAGGATATTGGCAACTGCCAGGTCGTAATCGTTGTGCGGATGAAAATCGAAATGCAGGCCGGGGTATCTGTCCACAACCTTTTTAATGAAGCAGAACGTCTGTTCGGGGTTGAGTATTCCGAGCGTATCGGGCAGCATGAAACGGCGGATGTTTTCATCTTTAAGCGAATCGATCATGTAAAACACGTAATCGACTGAGCTTACCATGCCGTTCGACCAGTCTTCAAGGTAAATGTTAACGCTCATATCGAGCAATTCTGCTTTCCTGATAATGTTTTTTATGTCGCCTACGTGCTGTTCGGGGGTTTTTCGCAACTGTTTTTCCAGGTGCCTCAGCGAACCTTTGCAAAGCAGGTTATCTACTTTTCCGCCTGCACTGTGAATCCAGTTAAGCGAGGTGTCTCCGTCAACAAAGCCGAGTGTTTCAACCCTGTCGTGCAAACCGTTTTGCTGTGCCCATCCGGTTATTTTAGTTAAAGCGTCGAACTCGCCGTCGGACACTCTTGCCGATGCAACTTCAATACGGTCAACTTTCAGGTCGGCGAGAAGCAGTTTGGCTATGTGCAGCTTTTCGGCGGGAGAGTATGAAACCCCCTGCATCTGTTCCCCGTCGCGCAGGGTGGTGTCCATTATTTCAACTCTCATTGCGCTGTGTTTTGCCTTTTTTCATAACCGGTTATACCTTCTTTCATGCCAAGAAGAAAATCAACATCGTCGAGCCCTTTCAACAGGCACTCTTTTTTATAGGCGTTTATTTCAAAGTTTACGCTGTCGCCTGTGGGCAGCACTGTGAAGACCTGTTTCTCGAGGTCGATGCCTACTTTTGCCGAAGGATTGTCCGTAACAAGCTTCAGTAGTTTTTTCAGCAGTTCTTCGGGGATAACTATTGGCAGCAGGCCGTTATTAAGGGCGTTGTTTTTGAAAATGTCGGCAAAGAAACTCGACACTACAATCCTGAAACCATAGTCGTAAACAGCCCACACTGCATGTTCGCGGCTCGAGCCGCTTCCGAAGTTTTTTCCTGCAACAAGTGTTTTCCCTCCAAAGGCCTGATTGTTCAGCACAAAATCCATATTCTTTTGGCCGTTTTTAAGGTATCGCCAGTCGCGGAACAGGTTTTCTCCAAAACCTTCTCTCGATGTTGCACTCAAAAACCGCGCGGGTATTATCTGGTCGGTGTCGATATTCTCCAATGGAAGGGGGACACAGGTCGATTCCGTTATATCAAATTTTGCTATTGGCATATTCTGTTACTTTTAATGATTCGTTAGTTTTTCAAAAATTCTCTCGGGTCGGAAATTGTTCCGGTAATTGCTGCTGCGGCAGCTGTAAGGGGGCTTGCCAGCAGTGTTCTTGCGCCGGGGCCCTGCCTGCCTTCAAAGTTGCGGTTTGAGGTGGACACGGCGTATTTGCCGGCGGGTATCTTGTCGTCATTCATTGCCAGGCACGACGAGCATCCGGGCTGCCGTACTTCAAAGCCTGCTTCTTCGTATATTTTTGTAAGTCCCTCGTTTTGCATCATCTCTTCTACTTTTTTAGAGCCGGGAACTACCAGCGCCGTTACGTTTGCTGCTTTGCGCCTGCCTTTTATTATTTGGGCAAAGGCCCGGAAGTCTTCAATCCGTCCGTTGGTGCAGCTGCCTATGAAGACATAGTCGATGGGATGCCCAAGCATTTTATAGCCGGGTTTAAAGCCCATGTAGTTCAGGGCTTTTGCGAATGTTGCCTCGTTGCCGCCTGTGTCGCCGAGCGGTATGGATGCATCGACGGGGATGCCCATGCCAGGGTTGGTGCCGTAGGTTATCATTGGCTTTATGCAGGCTGCATCGAAAACGAGTTCCTTGTCGAAAATAGCATCGTTGTCGGTTTTGAGTTTACGCCACTGTGCCTCTGCCGCGTCGAGGCTGGCAACGCCCTGCAGCGACGGTATGCTGCGCAGGTAGTTGAATGTTGTTTCGTCGGGGGCTATGAATCCGCCGCGCGAACCCATTTCGATGCTCATGTTGCACAGTGTCATGCGTGCTTCCATGGATAGGCTTGTGATGGCTGTGCCTGCAAATTCGACAAAGTAGCCTGCGCCGCCGCCTGCCGATATTTCGGCAATGATGTGCATTATTATGTCTTTCGACGTTACGCCGCAGCCAGGCTGTCCGTTTACTGTTATCCTCATCTTTTTGGGCTTGGGCTGCACTATGCACTGCGCCGACAGTACCATTTCAACTTCGCTTGTGCCTATGCCGAAGGCTATTGCGCCGAATGCTCCATGTGTGGAGGTATGGCTGTCGCCGCATACTATTGTCATTCCGGGCAGGGTGTAGCCCAATTCGGGGCCAACGACGTGTACAATACCGTTTTTTGGATTGTTGAGCCCGAAGTATTCGATGCCGAATGTTTTGCAGTTTTCGGCAAGGCGGGCTACCTGATTGCGCGACAGTTCGTCGCGTATTTCGAGGTGCTGGTCTTTCGTGGGTATGTTGTGGTCGGCGGTGGCAATGGTTTTTTGGGGCCTGAAGACCTGAATGCCGCGCTGCCGCAGTCCGTTGAAAGCCTGCGGGCTTGTTACTTCGTGTATGTAGTGCCTGTCGATGTATATAACGTCGGGGCCGTTTTCGATGGAACGTACCACGTGGCTGTCCCATATCTTGTCAAAAAGTGTTTTTGCTTCCAATTCTGTATATGTTAATTATTGTATTTTTGTTATGCTTTTTTAGAAACTTGATTAATTGCCGAATTGGCAAATTCGGCAGCAAAGGTAAAAAAAGACCTCGTAAAAACGGCAAAACACGGATGAATAAAGTTAAAAGTCTAATACCTCAAGCATCTGTTCAAATACTTCCTGTTTAACGCCTGTTAATCGTTTGCACTGAGGCAAACTCAATTTTTCTATATCATTGTAAAACATAACACAAAGGTATGAATTTTTAGCTAAACTATTTTCCGAAAAAGTCTAATATTCGCCGAACTATAAATTGATAACCGGTTGGGTAGAAAAGGTAATATCTTCATTCCGGTAATAAACTTTCTCGAGGAACAAACCGCTTGGCGGAGCTGTAAGTTTTGCTGGCACATCTGATTTTGTTCTGAAAAAACCTGCAATGTCGCCGGAGTTAAGTTTACCTCGACCAGCCTCAACAATAACACCGGCCATGCGCCTTACCTGCTTGTGCAGGAAATGGGAGGCAACGGTATGTATCAGCAACAAATCGTCAAAATCATAAACGGCGCAGTGTATCAGTTCAACCTTTGTCGATGGCTGTTCTTCCGAATTGTCGGTAAATGAACAGAAATCCTTAAAGCCGCGTAATGCCTTTGCCGCTCGGTTCATCAAGTCAATATCGAGCTGGTCTTTAATCCACCACACATACTTTTTGCCGAAAGCAGTCCTTCGGCGGCTTATCTGGTAAACATAACTGCGGGCGCGGGCGTCTTTTCGGGCATGAAAGCCTGGATGTGCAATTGCAACGTTAACAATGCTTATATCCTGCGGCAGGCGGTCGTTTATTCCATACTTTATTCTTAGTGGAAGCATATCGGTTTCGGCTTCAAGATGCGCAACCTGTCCTGTTGCATGAACGCCGCTGTCGGTGCGTCCAGCTCCGAACAGATCGGAAAATCCGTCGCCAAACAGATTGCGGCAAGCTCCCATAACCTCGCCCTGTACAGTTCTGCCGTTCTTTTGTATCTGCCAGCCGTCATAACGCGACCCGTCGTATTCAATTGTGAGTTTAAATCGTCCCATATTCAATAAAGAGACAAAGATAATTAAAGCAGACACACGGAACATCTGCCTCATAAAAAAATTATTTTTTTAACGATCTTGTAAAAAACAAAAGGGGCTGATAATGCCCCTTTTTGTTTTGTTTATGTTATTGTTATAAAATGCTGTATGCAACGGTTAATCCGGCAAGTACAACCGAAACCATCGACATAAGTTTGATAAGGATATTGAGAGCCGGGCCCGAAGTATCTTTGAAAGGATCACCTACAGTGTCGCCAACTAC
>JAITVX010000242.1 GCA_031285575.1 Bacteroidales bacterium | reverse complement strand
AATAATTTCTATACTTTTTTACATAATCGGCAAGGGTATTTCTTCTGCAAAGCGTATTACACATAATTATGAACAGCAGAATAAATTTAACAGACGATAATACCGGCGAAAAGGATTTTGTTACCAGTTTTTTTGCAGGTGAAGTTTCCGGCAGCGAGTTCGATTTGCTTGAAACCTGGCTTGCAGAAAGCGCCGGTAACATGAAAGAGTTCGACGAAAAAAACAAAATATGGCAGGATACTAACCTGCACGCCCAAAACGAAAGCTTCAACGCCTCGAAAGGCTGGGAGAAGGTTTCCGGCAGTCTTGGTTTCGGCAGAACTTGCGTACAACCGGTAATCATGCTCAGCCGGAAAGTTTTTACAGGCATCGTAGCCGCTGCCTCGGCAGCCATATTAATATTATCATTCACAAACCTTTTTTTGTGGCGAAACGACGCCGGTACCGGCGTTGCGTCAGCCGGCAGCTCAGTTACGAAGATACAGACCGGCGAAGGCGAAAAGGCCAGCATAATGCTTCCCGACTCAACCGTTGTTTTCATAAACTCGGAATCGACACTTGAATATTCATCCGATTTCAATATAAGCGACCGCAGGCTGCGGCTGCATGGTGAAGCATACTTCGATGTAGCAACCGACACAGCGAAGCCCTTTCAGGTGCATCTCGGCAAAATTACAGTAGTAGCAACCGGAACGAGGTTTAATATCCTGTCATACGGCGCCGAAAACAGAATTGAAACAACCCTCGAAGAAGGCAGCGTTCATGTAGAGATTCCGGGAAAGGAAACCATCGGCATTGTTCCCGGTCAGCAGGTAATATATTTCAAAAACGGCAACAGCGCCGAAGTAAGGAACGTAACAGCCGAAAGTTTCACATCGTGGAAAGAACACAGGCTGCGTCTTAACGACACACCGTTTGAAGAAGCCCTGCGCAATATAGCCAGACGGTACAATGTTGTTTTTGAAATCCAGGACCCGCGCCTTCTTGAACTTAAATACACCGCTACATTCATTGACGAATCGATAGAAGACGTAATGCAGATGCTGAAAACCGTAAGCCCGATAAAATATCAGATTGTAAAACGCACCGCCGTTTCAGACAAAACATACGTTAAACCCAAAATTACAGTAACACACAGGTAAATAAGGCTCAACCGTGAAATCAATAAACTCTACATATAACCATAAACTGCGAAAGCCTATGAAACATTAACAGCCACTGCAAAAACCGGGGAGGCCCAGCCAGACCTCCCCGGTAATTTAAGCGATTGGAAAACAGAATAATGCTGCTTTCAGTAATCAATAAAAGTAGTAAATGCCTAAATCATTCAAATGTATGAAAAAAACTTTAATTGTATCACTTCGATCAGATTTAATAAAAATCAGGTCGGAAAAAATTCTCAAAATTATGAAACTGACAAGCCTGTTTATTTTTGTAACAGTGTTTAATGTATTTGGGAACACTGATTTCTACGGACAGACAATAGATCTGGACATGAAAGATGTACAGCTGAAAGACGTTATTTCGGCAATTGAAAGCCAGAGCGAATACTTTTTTCTGTACAGTTCGAAGATGATTGACGTAACCTCGAAAGTTGATATTCTGGCCGACAGCAGGAACGTTGCCGAAGTACTGAATACCCTTTTCCGGGAAACCGATATTGACTACAACATCAAGGAACGTCAGATACTGCTGAGCAAAAGGGAATCGCCATCATTGCTGACAGTTCAGCAGAACGTAATTACCGGAACTGTAGTCAGTTCTACCGGCGAGCCGTTGCCTGGAGTTAACGTAACCATAAAAGGCACCACTGTTGGAGTAATGACCGATATTGACGGTAAATATACGCTTGCCATACCGTCAGGAGCCGCCATTATTACTTTCTCGTTCATCGGCATGCAGCCACAGGAAGTAACAATCGGCTCGCAAAGGCAAATCGATGTTACGCTGAGCGATGCGGCTGTCGGCCTTGATGAGATTGTGGTTACGGCACTCGGTATAAAGAGGGAAGCCAGAACATTGGGCTATGCAACCGCTGCGGTAGCACAGGACGAGATATCTACAGTAAGAACATCTTCCCCCATGGCGACATTGCAGGGTAAGATAAGCGGGGTAAATATTTCGCAACTTGGCACAGGCCCGGGTGGTTCTACAAGGATAAGAATCAGGGGTAATTCTTCGTTCAGTGGAACAAATACTCCGCTTATTGTAGTTAACGGAGTGCCGATGGACAACACTCAGTTCGGCAGCAATAGCGGCGGCGGATTTGACAATGTTGATGGCGGCGACGGTTTCAACAGTATAAACCCCGACGACATAGAGAGCATGACGGTTCTTAAGGGAGCTGCTGCTGCTGCTCTTTATGGCTCAAGGGCAAAGGACGGAGTATTGATGGTAACAACAAGGCAGCGTGGCGAAGGCAGCGGGCTTGGCGTTTCGTACAACATGAACTTTACCGCCGCGACAGCTATTGACTATACCGATTTCCAGTATGAGTACGGACAGGGTGAAAACGGCAATCTTCCTGTTGCAGGCAGCCAGAGCGGAATACACAGTTTCGGGAAAAAGATAGAGCCGGGCATGACCAATGAACCGCTTTTTGCGGGCTATACAGTTCCATACGTTGCAGTTACAGACAGATACAAGCAATTTTACCGCACCGCTACAAACTTGGCCAATACCATAAGTTTGTCAAATAGCGGCGCCAATGGAGGCTTCGACCTGTCGCTTTCCAATACCAAAAACACAAGTATTATAGAAAATTCCGATTTTACCCGTCAGAATATAACACTTGGTTTTACACAAAATATTTCGAAATACATAACCGTATCAGGAAACGTAAACTACTCGCACGAATATAACCGTAATGCTCCGCAAGTAGGCTCAAATGCACAGGAATTCGGTATTCCGTACGCTGTGGCTACTGCAGCGAATACTATGCCATGGGATGGGCTGAAAGAATACTATAAGGATGCAAACGGCAATGAAGCATTCTGGTCGAAGTTTCTACCAAGAACAAACCCCTACTGGACCATGTACGAGAAGTTCGACAATATGTATCGTGACAGGCTGTTCGGTAACCTGTCTGTAAGATTAAACCTTACCGATAAAATATATGTACAGGGGCGTCTTGGCCAGGACTACTATGCAAGGAAGCGCGACTATAACAATCCTACGGGAACTGCCACTACCGGTGCAGCTCCTGCCGGATATTCAAACGGAAACTATTCTAGGTCCGACAACTGGTTCCGCGAAACTAACTTCGACTTACTGATGGGGATTCAGCAGAATTTCGGAGACATAGGACTTAATGCAACCCTTGGAGGCAACCAGATGCACAGGACGGTAGAAACATCGTGGCAAACGGCTACAGATTTTGTTACCAGGGGATTATATACCATCATGAACGGACGCTCGAGAATTTCGAACCATTCGCTTACCGAAAGAGCCGTAAACTCAATTTATGGTTCGGCAGAATTTTCATACAGAAACTTCCTGTATTTTACCGCAACTGCGCGCAACGACTGGTTCTCGACGCTTCCTGCCAATAACCGCAGCATTCTGTATCCTTCGGGAACACTCAGTTTTATATTCTCTGAAATTATTAGCCTGCCCGAATGGTTCACGTTCGGTAAGGCAAGGCTGTCATACGCCGAGGTGGGCGACGATAACGTTGACGCCTACTCAAATATTCAATATTTTTCTTTGAACAACAACCTTTATCCGTCGTCGGCAGGATCTGTTCCTCTGGGAGACTATGAATCAAGCACAATTGCTAATCCCGATCTTCGCCCGTTAAGGGTATCGGAAATGGAAGCAGGTTTAGATTTCCGCTTTTTCAATGGTAAAATAGTCTTCGATATTGCATATTACGATAAACTAACTAAAGATCAGATTGTTTCTGCAACAGTATCGCACGCAACAGGATTTGCCACACGGCTTATTAATGTTGGCGAGAGCCGTAGCAAAGGGATGGAAACAGCCTTAACAGTTAAACCGATAGAAACAAGAAATTTCACATGGACGCTAAGCGGTAACCTGTCGTATAACACTTCCGAAGTATTAAAGCTTGGTTTGACCGATGCAGATACAATGATTACCATTGGAAATGTAAGGGAAATAGTTGGCCAGAAACTTGGGCAGATATTCACATACTCGCAGGCAGTTGACGCCAATGGAAATAAAATATTCAACAACGGGTTACCTGTTAGGACAGCTGAACAGATGTCGATAGGAACAAACCAGCCTACATGGTTTGGAGGTATAACCAATACTTTCGATTACAAAGGCATCATATTTTCCGCTTTGATAGACTTTAAACTTGGCGACGACTATATGATGTTGG
>JAITVX010000238.1 GCA_031285575.1 Bacteroidales bacterium | reverse complement strand
CTGTAAGGGTAGCGAAAATTGTGTTTCCAAACTCGCGGCATGTGGGGCGGATTATCCGGTTTGTTTGTTATTTTCTTTTCCCCATTTTTCAAAATTGGCATGTTGAGACGATTTCCATTCTATGTAGTTTCTTACAAGTTCCAAACCTTCTTCAAGATTTTTCGTCCAGTATTCCTTCATTTCGGAGGTCGTAAGCTGCCGTATTTGGTCTTTTATTCCTTCGCCGAGTTGTACATCCTCCTCCGGATTCCCGATATAGTATTCCGGCAGATGGTGGACGGAGTAATTAATGCCGTATATCCACCGTCTGATCAGTGTCTGTCTTGCCAAGTCATCGGACGGATTAAGCTCAAGTGCCCTAAACAGGTGTGTTTCGTTTCTGTAATATCTGCCGAACCAGCGAAAAGGAGTGCTGTCCGTTTGCTCTGTACTGCACCATGCAGTCAGGGTTGGCTTTATCAGTTTTTCGCTTAGCGGTTGGGGGAAAGGCCCATAGTCGGCTTGCGGAAAATTTTCACAAAACGGGAAAAGAAATTTCACAAAATCTATCTTTTCATCAAGTGTCCACTGCTCCGCCGTCTGAAGAAATTTTTCAAGGTGCGCAAATGCGTTTTTTCTGAGTCCTTTTTCTCTGTCAAAACAATAATTTGCATAATCTGCCCACTTGGAATTTTTTACAGCCGCTTCCCCAACTGTCAATAATGCTATATTCTGGTCTATTGTTATCATTGTCCGATTGATGTTTTTTCAGGAGCAAAGATACGCAAAACATCCTCCGCTGTCCGTTACTTTTTCGCCTGAATGCCGAACTCTTTCCATATCGTTTGCGGCGCATCGGCTTTGATGATGCGGATGTCGGCAGCCCGCTCTTCGCCGATGCCGCGCTTTGCCAGCCCTTCGCCGTTTTTGCGGATGCCCGATGCCAGCAGCCGTGCATTGGCAATGGTTTGTGCTGCTGTGGCAAAGATATATAATTTTTGTACGTTTGTACGGGCAACAGGGTCGTGATGTTTTGTAATAATTAAAAATGTTTTATATTCGAGGCTTGAAATATATAACATAGTATCAAAAAATGACAGGAATTAAGAAAACCAAAGGAATAATAGCTATTCTTACAGGCGGCGGCGATGTTCCCGGCCTTAATCCGGCAATACGCGCAGTAACAATCAGAGCAAACAGGGAAGGTTACAAAGTAATAGGTTTAAAAAGAGGCTGGTCGGGCATAACTGAAATAATAAGAGACCCCAAAGCCGACAACAGTAACAACTTCCAGGTACTTACCGACAACGTGGTAAACAAGGCAGGCCGCACCGGTGGAACGTTTCTCCATACGTCGAGGACAAGGCCCAGCCACATGCCAAAATCAGACGTTCCTGCTCACCTGAAAGATGATTACAACAGCGCATACAACGACCTCACGCCCGAAGTTATAAAAAACCTCGAGTGGCTTAATGTCGATTACCTTATTCCTATTGGCGGCGATGACACACTGAGTTATGGAGCCCACCTCTATAAGAAAGGTATAAACGTTGTGGCTGTTCCCAAAACAATGGACAACGACGTACCCGGCACCGACTACTGCATCGGATTCAGCACATGCATAACCCGTACAATTCAGCTGACGGATACTCTTAGAACATCGGCAGGGTCGCACGAAAGGATACTTGTTCTTGAGGTATTCGGGCGATATGCCGGATTTACCGCCATGCTGCCCACAATGGCCGGTGCAGCACACAGGTGTGTTATCCCCGAATGGGAATTTGACATCAACCTGCTTACAAAACTTCTGGTTAATGACCGTAACAGCAATCCAAGCAAATATTCTGTTGTGCTGGTTTCCGAAGGAGCCATATTCAAAGGTGGCGAAATGGTTTTTTCCGACAATGAAAAAGATGCCTACGGACATGCAAAACTTGGCGGAATAGGCGACCTCGTTTCCCAGAAACTGAAAGATCTTTCTGGCAGATACAACGGAGGTAAAACAATTAATACCATAAGTCAAAAACTCGGATACATGGTGCGTGGCGGCGATCCTGATGCCATCGACTCGATAGTACCGATGGCTTACGGCAACCTTGCATTCGACCTTATTCAAAAAGGCGCATACGGACGGATGGTAGTCCTGAAAAACGGTCGCTACGACAGTGTACCGATTGATGTTGTAATTTCATCGAAAAAACTTGTCAATGTGTCGGAACACTACAATACCGAAAAATTGAGGCCAAACTACAACAATTTTGAAATGAAGCCTTTTCTGCTGATGGCTTCAGACAACTGAAACAATTCCGCAACTGATTTGTAAGACAGAACGCCCTTGCTTTTTTACTGATGACGTTCTGTCTTTTCAGCCTGTCGTTATCTTCTTTCGGCAGTAATCCTCGAGTCTGCAAGTTTGCCATCATTGTAAATGGTCAACGGACTGCCAGGGAAATAACATTCATAAGCAGTCCGGGTAGTCATTATAACCGGCTTGTCGAACCCCGGAGGCAAGTCATCTGCCGACAGCCCAAGCTCCTGCAAACTGCCTGCATATTTTCTGTTTTGTTTGAAAAATTCGCTTTCGGCATAATATATAAGCCTTAAAGCCCATTTGGCATCAAAGTCGGGATCGGGAATAAACACTTCTGTACCTGCGCCTACCGTTATTCCCGAGAACTGAAGGTATCCCCACATTTCGGGCATGTGCATGTTTATTCGTCCCTGGGGCGACCATACCCAGTTATCTTCGGGAAACGGACGGCCTGTTTCAGGATTTATATCTTTTATGTAAGTTCCATTTTCGATATGCGTGCGCCATTCAACTCTCGAAAAGCCAAGCCGCCATTGAGTTCCCGGCTCCGGCAGCCTGCCTCCTGCAGTGCATTCGCGCATGGTTTTAAGCGGTATTACAATTTCCACACTCCAGCCCTTATCTGTATCCGACGGATTATTAACAGTTCCGTCAACATGAACGCCTGCTTTCAGCCCTGCAATATCCCAACCGTCTATCGGAGGCCCGCCATCGCGGTAAGGTTTCGGCAAAAGCAAATCCCACGGAACGCCAAAGGCATTAACTTCCAGTTCGTAATAAGCATGGGTATCGCCGTCGGGATCGATGAAAATTTCAAAATCATTGTCGTGGAAAATTACCGTGTCTCTTTGTCTCAGCTTTGCCCACACATGCGGTTCTTCCATTTCTGCCGCAAAATAGATATTGTCATCGTCCCAAAGCACTTTTATGCGGGTTTTATATTTGGGGTCGGGCTTTTTTGCTCCTTCAATATCGCGGAAATATGAACTCCACGGGGCTTTCTCCCATGCCTCTTCATCCAGTTTTCCATCGGGAACAACAGGTATTGGCGTCCGGTAGCAGATGTAGCTTTCGGGAGAAGGTTTCGGCGGAAAACGCTCTGGATTGGTATCTACTTTTTGGGATTCACCGGAACACGACATAAAAAATGCCGCAATAACTGCCAGAAAAAGTAACCGGCAAACTGTTTCTTGATAAATTTTTTTCATAGCTCGTTAATTTAATGTTTCTTCGGGAGTAAATATATTAATTTTGTTGTTTGCATGTACAGTAAATTTAAAATTTTGTGGTAATTGATGTTAAATTTATGACATGTTCATGTAACTTTCTGCCGTTTTAAACGTCTTTGCTGTGAATATTGGCTTATGACTGTAAGGGAATATAATTGTTCGGTTGAAAAATATGCCGATGCGGTATATCGGTTCGTTGTGGGCAATATTAACGACAGGGAGCGTGCAAACGATATAGTGCAGGATGCTTACGAAAAATTGTGGCGAAATGTTGTTGAGATAGAATTTGCAGTAGCAAAACCATGGCTTTTTTCAACCGCCTACAATGTAATGATAGACATTCTTAGAAAGGAAAAAAGAGCTGTAAGAATGGAGGAGGAACATGAGCGCGACATGATATATTATCAGCAGTACAGCGATTTGAATGAAATACTGCACAGGGCTCTCGACCGTTTGCCCGAACAACAGAAGTCGGTAATTATGCTGAGAGACTACGAAGGATACAGTTATAAGGAAATAGGCGAGATTACAGGGATGTCGGAAGCCCAGGTAAAAATAAGCATATACCGCGGGCGGATTGCACTGAAATCGTATGTGGGAACATTAGAAGCAGTTATTTAGATGAAACCAGGCAATGAAATATGGCTGACAGAACGGACTGATGACGGTAAACCCGACAAGCAAATTTTGCTGTTTCCTGAAGAAAACATCGGTACTGATAAAGAGCTTCAGGAGTGCCGTGAACTGAAACTGGATCCGCCTCCCGCGAAATTCAACCGCAAAAACCTTCTGAAAAAAGAACCGGCCGATATTACCGACAGCCAGTTTGAATATCTGTGTGCCGGATATGTTGAAAACGACCTTTCGGACGAACAGATTGCAGAGCTGGAGGAAGCAGTTGCTTCGGATGCTGCCCGGCGAAACGAGCTTGAACTTTTCAAACACATAAAACTGTCGGCCCCCGATATCAGATTCAACGGTAAACGCAAACTGTTGCGGACAAGTACTTTCCGGAAAACATTGAGTATTTCTGTTGCCGCGTTAACCGCAGCCGCTTCAATAGCCATATTTATTATTTTGCCTCATTTTGCGGTGAATAACAACCTGCCCTATAACAGGCTGCCGAAACTCTCAGCCGAAACAGAAAACATAATGGCACCAGAAGTACTTCCAAAAGAGGTTGATGCTGAAATATTATCTGCCGAACCGGTTGTTGTGGCACATATCAGTGAAGAAACTGCTGTAATTGAAAAGGAAGAACCGGCAGTTTCAGACTCCAGCCTTACGGCGCTGCGTGGAAATCTGCCCGAACCGGTTAAAATTCCCGGACTGTCGTCAATAAATATTGTAGCAGAAACGGCTTCAGGTGCCAATATACTGCTGCCACCAAAAGATGTTTATATTGTCAGCACCCAAAAATCGCAGTTTCAGGCAATAAACCTTGCCAGGATATTCCGTAAAAAGATTCTTAACGAAGAAACTCCAGACACCAGTCCGATAAAAACGTATGAACTTGCCGAAGCCGGAATAAACGGGCTGAATAAACTGCTGGGCTGGAAAATGGATTTTAAAAAGATAAGCGATGAAAGCGGAAATATAAAAACCGTCAGGTTCAGTTCAAAGTTGCTTACGGTACAGACTTCTGTTGCGAATCGAGACAGATGATACGCAGTTGCTTTTTATTCGTTTATATATATCCAGGCGTCGGGCATTATGCTTTCCTGATATTCCAGCATCCTGTTAAACGCCGGCCTGAAACTTGAAAAGGATTCGGCGGAAACAAGTTCAAACCTGCTCCCCTGCATTTGCAGAATCTGAACGTTATAACCCTGTTTGCGGTATTCTTCAGCCCAGTTTTTTGCATATTCGGGGGTATAAAAGCTGCCCACTATTATATGATATTTTGATGCCAGCCGCGCCTCGTTGGCCAGACGTATTGAATCAGACATTGCCTGCTCGCGGGCCAGCAGTGCATCCTGAACTTTTTTTAACGAGTCGGCAATACGAATACTGTCCTGTCTTGCATACATGGCCGCCGCCGCTGCAGCAGCTTTCTTCTTGCCAAACAGGCCGTTTTTACACGAAGGAAACGCTACAAGCGATAAAACAACAACAAACACCGTTACGGATAAGCATCTCATAATATAAAATATTAAATATTTAATTCACCAAAACTATAATTTATAGTTCACTTAAACAAATATTATTTTCAAATCAATCATAATTGAGTATATTCGTCGTAATTTTTTAACCGGAAAATTCTATCGAATGAAATCGTTAATTCAGTTTTTTGAAGAGAGTGTGGAGAAATTCAGCGCCAATGTTTACTTGTGGGAAAAGCCGAATGATAAATATGAAGGTACAACATACGGCGAAACGCGGAAACTTGTGTATGAATTTGCCGCAGGGCTGATAAAGCTCGGTATAGAAAAGGGCGACAGGCTCGGCCTTATTTCAGAGGGCCGCAACAGTTGGGTTATAGGAGAACTCGGAATACTGTATGCCGGTGCCATGAACGTGCCGCTGTCGGTAAAGCTTACGCCTGAAGAGATAAAATTCAGGATAAACCATTCGGGAGCAAGAATGATTTTAGTGTCGTCGATACAGGCGGCAAAACTGCGCGAAGTAATTGACGAATGCAGTACGATAGAGAAGATTATTCATCTCGACTCGCAGGAAGAATACGCCGCCAACGAAATACATTTCAACGAGGTAAGAAAAATTGGCAGGGAGTGGCTGGATGTGCCGGGAAACATGGAAACGTTTGAAAAGCTGTATAAAGACATACTTCCTTCCGATTTTGCCAATATTTGCTATACGTCGGGCACAACGGCCGACCCCAAGGGAATAATTCTTACTCACGGCAACTATGTTTCAAACGTTTACCAGGCATACAGCCTTATAGACCTGCCGTCGTTTTACAAAACCCTGATAATTCTTCCGTGGGATCATTCGTTCGG
Organism: Bacteroidales bacterium; assembly: GCA_031285575.1. Classification (GTDB taxonomy): domain Bacteria; phylum Bacteroidota; class Bacteroidia; order Bacteroidales; family VadinHA17; genus LD21. Next base: position 6,818 of record JAITVX010000238.1, on the reverse strand, counting down.
GCACACTTGCGGCATTTATGCCTTTATGGGCAAGGGAGCCAGCATTGCATCGGTAAAAACCGGCAAAACACCAATGGAAACACTCCGCAACCTTCCGGTATGCCTGAGGGAAATAAAACCTAACCTGCTGATGAGCGTGCCGGCAATTGCCAAAAACTTCAGGAAAAACATAGAGAAAGGCATTAAGGAAAAGGGCCGGTTCTCTGAAATACTTTTCAATCATGCCATCAGAATATCGTATTCGTATAATAAAGAAGGGTGGAACAGAGGACGGGGATTGCAAAAGCTTAAAAAGCCGCTTTTAAGGCTGTATGACAAAATACTGTTTTCAAAAATAAGGGAAGCCTACGGAGGCGAACTCGACTATTTTATTGGTGGCGGAGCACTTCTCGATATTGAGCTGCAGCGTTTTTTTTACGCCATAGGCATACCGATGTATCAGGGATATGGACTAAGCGAAGCCTCGCCGGTAATATCGTCAAACTCGGCGGGCAGGCACCGGCTCGGCTCGTCGGGAGCGCCGGTAAACAACATGGATATGAAGATATGCGATGAAAACGGTGCAGAACTGCCGGCCGGCCAAAAGGGCGAAATTGTTATCCGCGGCGGCAACGTAATGCATGGCTACTGGAAAAATGAAGCGGCAACACGGGAAACAATAATAGACGGATGGCTATATACCAGTGACCTCGGATACGTAACTGAAGACGGATTTCTGTATGTGCTCGGACGGTTCAAAAGCCTTCTGATAGCCGACGACGGAGAAAAATTCAGCCCCGAAGGCATTGAAGAAGCTATTGCCGAACAGTCGAAATACATCGACCAGTGCATGATGTACAACAATCAGAAACCATACTCGGTAGCCATTATAGTTCCCAACCAGCATGCACTAAGGCTGTATTTGGGCGAAAAAAATCTCTCTGCCGGTTCCGACGAAGGCAAAAGAGCCGTAATTACGCTCATCGAAAATGAAATAAACGAATACCGCATAAGCGGAAAATACGGCAACATGTTTCCGCAGAGGTGGCTTCCCGTTGCGCTCGGCATTCTTGAAGAAGGCTTTACCGAAGAAAACGGACTGATGAACTCGAGCATGAAAATAGTAAGGAATAAAATAACAGACAGGTATCAAACCCTTATCGACTACCTATATACCACCGACGCCAAAGCAGTTACCAACGAACGGAACATGGAAGAAGTTGAAAAGATGAAACTGGGATAACTTCATGAATATGCCCGTTTTTACCGGAAAAAACGCGGTTCCATAACTTATGAAAAGTATTAAATGGGAAAAAATACCATTCCATAAGCTATGGAAAGTCGCTTCACAACAAAAAGGCGGTTCCATAACTCATGAAAAGCATCAAATGAAAAAAAACACCATTCCATAAGCCATGAAATGCCGTCGCATGACAAAATGGCCGTTCCATGGCTTATGAAAAGCATCAGATGAAAAAAAATACCGTTCCATAAGTTATGGAAAGTCGCTTCACGACAAAAAGGCTGTTTCATAACCTATGAGCGGCACCTGAATATTCGTCAATTAAAATATTTACTTCTTTTGCTATCTTATAGCATGTTTTGTATTAAGTTTGCAGCCTTGCAACCGTTTTGAGGCATACTTATTTTAATTATTATGAAAGTTTTGAAATTTGGCGGAACATCAACAGGTTCGCCCGAAAGAATAAAAGACGTAAAGAAAATTATTGAATCGCAGCAACAGGGATGTGTTGTTGTAGTTTCGGCGTTTAACGGAGTAACCGACGAACTGAAACGGCTTTTCGACCAGGCCTGTCGGCACAACGGTGAATACATGACCGGACTGAACGACCTTAAAGCAAAACACATAGATTTCGCCAGGCAGCTGATTGACGAAAAGAAACACACAGCAGTTTTTGATACTGTTGACGATGTTTTTTCCGGCCTCGACACCAGCCTTCGCTCCGTTTTCTCCGGAAAAGCCGGCAACACCCCCGAACTGCTCGACACGGTTGTGGCCGCCGGCGAAATACTGTCGTCGTCAATAATAAGCCATTACATTGATAACTGCAAGCTGGTTGATGCAAGAAACATAATAAAAACCGACAGTAACTTCGGATGCGCAGAAGTCGATTTCGCAGCAACCAACGAACTGATAGCGAAAAATGTCCCCTGTGCAAAAGTAACCCTGCTCCCCGGCTTTATTGCCTCCGACCATAACGGCCGCACAACAACCCTCGGACGCGGAGGGTCGGACTATACCGCAGCAATAATAGCAGCGGCCATCAGTGCAACAGCCCTCGAAATTTGGACAGACGTTGACGGTTTTATGACCGCCGACCCCAAAAAAGTAGAACGCGCATATTCAATAAAGAGCCTCACATACGGCGAAGCAATAGAGCTGTCGCATTTCGGTGCAAAGGTTATTTATACACCGTCGCTCAGGCCGGTTTACAGGAAAAACATTCCCGTTCGCGTACTCAACACATTCAATCCTTCGCTCGGTGGCTCCGTAATAAGCTCCATGCCGGCCGACGACAACAGAAGCCCCATAAAAGGCATATCGTCAATTGACAGCATCGACCTGATAACACTGCAGGGCACATGCATGGTTGGAGTAACCGGCACGTCGATGCGCCTCTTCAGCGCCCTTGCACGGCAGGCAATCAACGTTGTTCTTATTACGCAGGCTTCGTCGGAATACTCGATAACCTTTGCCGTAACCCCCGAAGATTCCGGCAAAGCGGTAAGTGCAATAAACGAAGAATTTAAAAAAGAAACCGGGCGCAACGAACTCCATGTTCATGTTGAAAACGATCTTTCGATAATAGCCATTGTTGGCGAAAAGATGAAAAACACCCCCGGAATATCGGCCACACTGTTTTCGGCACTGGGACGAAACGGAATAAGCGTTATAGCCACAGCCCAGGGGTCGTCGGAACTGAACATATCCGTAGTTATAAGGCAGAAAAGCCTTAACCGCGCCATGAACGCCATCCACGACAGCTTTTTCCTGTCGCGCTACATCGAAATGCACCTGTTTGTGGCCGGATATGGCGTTGTAGGGTCGAGCCTCCTGAAACAGCTTAACGACCAGGCCGCAGCACTTCTGGAAGACTGTAACCTGAAGATAAACCTCATGGGAATAACCAACTCCAGAAAAATGGTTATCGACAAAAAGGGTATTCCCCTTGAACATTGCAGCGAAAGGTTAAACATGTCGGACGACAACAGCGACCTCGACCTGTTTATAAGCCAGATGGCCGAACTGAACCTCCGGAACTCGATATTTGTAGATTGCACCGCCAACGGCGCCGTAGCATCGAAATACGCCGACATCCTTTCAAAATATGTTTCGGTTGTTACGGCAAATAAAATAGCCTGCTCGTCGTCGTTCGACTATTACCAGCACCTTAAAACCATTGCCTCCGAAAAGGGCGTAAGGTTTATTTACGAAACAACCGTAGGCGCCGGCCTGCCTGTTATAAAAACCATAAACGACCTGGCGCTAAGCGGCGACAGGATACTGAGGATAGAAGCAGTACTTTCAGGCACAATAAATTTTATATTCAACGAAATAGGCCCCAGCATGCCACTTAGCGAAGCCATAAAAAAGGCAAGGGAAAAAGGCTACTCCGAACCCGACCCGCGCATAGACCTTAGCGGAACCGACGTGGTAAGAAAAATACTTATTCTTTCGCGCGAGGCAGGATACCGGCTCGAATTCGGTGACGTTGAAATTAAAAAATTCCTGCCCGAAGAATGTTTTGAAGGCAGCCTGGCCGACTTCTTCGGGAAAGTCAAAGAATACGATGTGGAATTTGAAGAAAAGAGGAAACAGCTTGAATCGTCAAACCTCAAATGGCGCTTCTTCGCCACCCTCGACAACGGCAAGGCAAAAGTTGAACTCCTGACAATAGGCCCAACACACCCCGCATATAACCTTGAAGGCAGCTCGAATATCATTTCGCTCACAACAACAAGATACAGAGAACTCCCGATGGTAATAAAAGGCTACGGAGCCGGCGACGAAGTAACCGCCGCCGGAGTGTTTGCCGATTTAATGCGAGTTGTAAACGTTTGAAACCCGAAATATCTGGTTTCACTTCATTCGCAGCTCGCAAGATATTCATAAACTTTCCGGTATGCTTCCATGTGTTTTTCGTAGGAAAACGTGGCGGCATAAGCCCTGTTTTTTTCAGCACCGACGGGCGATGCGTAAAACGGGGATAAATTTGTGTCGATTAGTGCAATTTGCCCAAGTCCGCAATAAATATTTTTAAGGATCGACAAATCGACGAGTATCTTTTTCTTTGCCATAACAGGGATATTAAATAAGGTTTCGGTAAACCGCCATCAGGCTTGCGGCAACCCTGTCGTCGGTAAACAGGCTGGCGTGGGCGAATCCTTTTGTTATCATATCGTGTCTGAGTGCGGTGTCGGTTAAAATGCGCGTCATTGTTGCCGCCATCTCTTCGGCTTTGCCGTAATCGACGTAGAGTGCTGCGTCGCCGCCGGTTTCGCGGAAGCAGCTTCCGCTGGAGGTAAGCACCGGCGTACCAGTGCAGAGCGCTTCGAGGATGGGGATGCCAAATCCTTCGTAGCGCGACGGATAGATGAACACAGACGCCATGGCGTATATGGCGGGAAGGTCGCCGAATGGAATGCCGTGAAGGAATATAACCTGACTGTCGAGTTTCAGTTCGGATATCAGCTGCTTCACCTCGGCAAGGTAGGCCGATTTGTTGCCTGCTACCACCAGCGAAATGCCGGGTTTTGCAATGTGCATGGCTCTTATAACCGTTTCGAGGTTTTTGCGCTTTTCGATGGCGCCCACGTCGAGCATAAAATTGCGGGGAAGATTGTGTTTTTTTCTTATCGTTTCCTGTTCCGCTTCGGTTGTCTTTTGCCTGAAAATATTATTGCACCCCTGGTAAACCACATCTATCTTTGCAGGGTCGGCATCGAAATACTCAATAATGTCGAGCCTGGTTTGCTGGCTGATGGCCACAATGCGGTCGGCTACCTTTACGCTGTAACGGTTTTTTTGCTCGAAAATTTTCCGGTAAAGCGTGTCGTACAGTTCCGGAAACTTCATAAATATGGCGTCGTGCATGGTTACTGCGGTGCGCACTGCGGTTTTGTGGATACCCCAGGGCAGTTCCTGGCTGAGGCCGTGATAAATGTCGGGCTTCAGTTCTTTAATCTTCGACAAGCATCCCCGGCTTCGCCACAAACCTGGAAACGTTGAGTAGAAACGGCTTTCAGGCACAACTTCCGTTGCACTGGCCGGAATGTTGAGCAGTTTTACCTTCACTCTCTTAACCGGATTAAACAGATAGTAGCTGTTTTCGGGGAAATAGCCGGCCATGAGCCTTATTACGTCGCGGCTGTAGTTTCCCAGCCCACGGTTGTTGTGAAACGCCCGCTTTGCGTCGAATGCCAGAGTCATGACGGCCGCTGTTTCGGGAAAACAATACCGGCCTCACTTCTAACCCTGTCGAGTATGTTCATAAGCGCGAGGCTGTATGAATGGGGCACTGCGGGGCTTTCCGTCTTGCCTTCGTCGAGGCATCTCATCACCTCTGCGGCTTCGTAGTGGTAGCCCATGCCTTCGGGTATGAACGAATGTTCTTCGGGCTTTTTACCGTTTACGGCCAGTGTCAGCCGCTGCGACATGTCGCGTCCGCGCGAAAACACAAGGTTGCCGTTTTCGCCGTAAAGCGTGCACTCGATGCCGGCGGATACCCTGAACGAACTGAATACGCTTGCCGTTTGTCCGCTGTTGAAACCGAAAATTATGTTTATCGAATGTTCGGCGCCACTGCCGGCAAATGTGGCTTTTGCGGTTACGCTGTCGGGCGTTCCCATGAAATAGAGTATGTCGTTAACGGGATATATGCCGATGTCGAGCAGCGACCCGCCGCCGAGCATCAGGTTGAACTTTCTGTCGGCGGCATCGTATGGCGCCTGAAACCCGAACCGGGCGTCGATGTGTATCAGTCTCCCTATTTCTCCCTTCAGCAGCAGGTCTTTCGTTTGCCGGTAAACAGGCTGGAAGGGCGGCCACAGCGCGTCCATCAAAAATACGTTTTGCCTGTGCGCCTCTTCAATCATTGCCGCGGCTTCGGCGGTGTCGAGCGCAAAGGCTTTCTCGCACAAAACGGCCTTGCGGTTTTTGAGGCACAGCATGGTATGCTCGAAATGGCTGGCATGGGGCGATGCTATGTATATTATATCTACATCGGTATCTGCCGCAAGCTCTTCGTAGCTGCCGTAATATTTTTTTATGCCGTGTTCGCCGGCAAACAGCTTGGCTCTTGAAATATCGCGAGCACCAACGGCATAAAGCTCGGCGTTGTGGAGCAGTTTGAGCGCCCTCACAAATTTGGCCGACATTTTACCGGCGGTCAATATTCCCCATTTATATTTTTTCATAATTCCGTATTTTTAGTTTGCCAAATATTCGTTTTTTTATGCGTTTCACATATGAAATGCCTGCTCCGCTTTGCGGACGTACCGTTTCATTTTTACAGGGTGGCAAGGTAGTTTTTTTTATGACTTAACATGCAAACGGAAAGCAAAAAAGTTTTATGCGGTCGGTTTTTCTGCAGGAATTAGCGGTTTACAATACTCTTTGTTTACAACAATATCACGCAGAGCTTTTTTATCGTTAAAGTTGCGGGATATGTTTTTATATATGTTCATGTAATTATTTTTGATTTCATCAGTGTCTTTATCCTTCCATTGACGGTAGAAAGGTTTTACAGAGATACAATTCTTATGCTCGAAAATTGTGTTCAGCAACGTCCGGTCTGAATTGCCGCACGAATGTCCCA
>JAITVX010000193.1 GCA_031285575.1 Bacteroidales bacterium | reverse complement strand
GTGCGGGCCGACTGGGCTTGGGGAATAGAAAGCCAGTATATCCTTCCACGAATATTCTACCTGTCGTTTGGCCTCGATTTCTAAACACACACACGCATATATGATAAACAGTATTAAAGACAGCATACTTGCCAAGTCTGCCGAACTGTATCCGGAAATTGTCAGGCTTCGCCGGCATTTCCACCGGTACCCCGAACTGTCGTATCGGGAAACAGAAACATCTAAATTCATATGCCGGTGGCTTGCCGACAACGGCATTCCTTTCAGAAACAACATTGCCGGAACAGGAATTGTTGCCGAAGTTGCAGGGGAAAAAGGCGGTGGCTGCACAGTTGCCGTGCGGGCTGAAATGGACGCACTGCCCGTAACGGAAACAAACGCGGTACGGTATGCAAGCGTCAACAGCGGCATAATGCACGCCTGCGGACACGACGCACACATGGCAATGGCAATGGGCGCAGCCATAGTAATAAAATCGATAGCAGGCAGCACAGGCGGCAAAGCCCTCTTTATATTCCAGCCGGGAGAAGAAAAATCGCCCGGAGGCGCAAAGATGATGATAGACGCCGGTGCATTCGGCAACACAAAGCCCGACATTATAATTGCAACCCACAACCTGCCCGGCCTGAAAGCCGGCGAGGCAGGCTACTGCGCGGGAAGCTACCTGGCATCGTGCGACGAAATATACATAACCCTTACGGGCAAAGGCGGCCATGCCGCAATACCCCACCTGACAACCGACCAGATATACATTGCATCGAAACTCGTAACCCTGCTCCGCGAAAAAATGGCCTCACATGTAAAAGCGAACAACCAGCCCACCGTTCTCGGCATAGGGAAAATTTCGGGCGAAGGAGCAACAAACATCATACCCGACAAGGTGGAAATAGCCGGAACATTCCGGACGTTCGACAATAACTGGCGCAGGGAAGGCATCGAACTGATAAAAGAAATTGCATCGGAATGCGCCGCCGAACACCGTGTTGCAATAAACGTCAGCATTGAAGCCGGCTATCCCGTGCTGGTAAACGACGAACAGCTTGCATGCCGCGCCGTAAAACTTTCGGAACAGCTGCTTGGAAAAGAAAACGTCAGGATACTCGACACACGCATGGCCTCCGACGACTTTTCATTCTATTCGGCGCTTGCACCAACCCTCTACTACCGCACCGGAATGGAACAGACCACCGCCGGTGGAGAACTGCGGAAACTGCACACATCCGAATTCGACATCGACGAAAACGGAATGGAAACCGGCGTGGCAAACATGAGCTGGCTGATGTTTAACTTCATGTCGAGGATAATAAGTTTCAACAAAAGTTGAAAAGGCATTTCGGGCCGAAACAGTGTTCCAACCAAAGTTGGAAAGGCATTTTGAGCCGAAACAGTGTTTCAACCAAAGTTGGAAGAAGATACTTAAATACAGTTTTCATGAGAAGTATAATGAAGAAAGTTATTAACTTTGTTTTCCTGATTGATACTAAGCAATAATAAAAATGGGCAATATTTTTTTAACCGCAGACAAATACCAAACCCCGGCAAGGGAAAAGCTCACATTCGGCCAGTGGCTGGCACTCGACAGCCAAATATACTTTACGCTGAAATATGCGCATATAATGCTTCGCTCGAGGCGTCGGGCGCGGCGAAACGTTTACGATACGGCGGCATGGGCGGAGTCGTCGTTTTATATTTTCAGGTTCATAGAAAAAGCCGGCGGGCGGTTCGACATATCGGGAATGGACAACATCGACAGGCACAACGGCCCCGTGCTGTTCATAAGCAACCACATGAGCACGCTCGAAACAATGATACTGCCATGTATTATTGCACCACGCAGGGAGGTAACGTTTGTGGTGAAGGAGAGCCTTGTAAAGCATCCGCTGTTTAAGGACGTGATGCTGTCGAGAAACCCGATAGTAGTAGGCCGGGCCGACCCGAGGAAAGACCTTGAAGCCGTAATGAACGGCGGACGCGAACTGCTGTCGCAGGGCACATCGATAGTAATATTTCCGCAAAGCACCAGAAGCCTTGAGTTCAGCCCCGAAGAATTTAATTCCCTTGGTGTAAAGCTGGCCCGCAAGAACAACGTGCCGGTGGTTCCGGTTGCAATAAAAACCGACTACTGGGGCAACGGCACAATAATAAAGGAACTGGGCGCCATAGACCATAAAAAGACCATATTCATGAAATTCGGCGAACCATTTATGGTTAACGGCACGGGCAAGGAAGAAAACAGCAGAATCATAAGTTTCATTCAATCATCCCTTGCCGAATGGCAGTAAGGCTGATGCCTGCACTTCTTCATGGCACAATGGCTTAACATTCCTGCTACCGGAACCCAAGGTAGGGCTTTACCCTGTTTGCCTTATCAGGGCTCAGGATGTTATTTTCTACCAGTTCGCCAGTGCCGTGTATCTTACCGTTTATGCTGCGATACTTCAGAAGATCGTTTATTTCCTGCCGTTCAAAATACGGAAGCCTGCCAAACCGTCTGAAGCCGGCGGTGTTTACATCTATTTTATCTACCAGCAACGTGTCGGCGGTTATGCGGTCTTTAATAATATCGAACGTTTCGGGTGTCAGACCGTAAACTTCCAGCAGCTGCTCTTTTGAGGCGTATCCGCCCAGCAGGTTCCGGTATTTTATTATTCGTCCCGACAACACGGGGCCTATTCCGTAGAGCGGTAAAAGGTCGGCCGAGTCGCAACTGTTTATTTCAATCGGCAAAGGTTTTCCTGCACGTTTCCCAGACAGCGTTTTGCCTGTTATTACCGCCGCTTCCACATAAACGTTTCCTGTGGAAGTATTTTCTGCAGGTTGTTTTTCCAGAGGAGTGTAATTAATCGAAACACTGTTGCCGGGTATCAGCCACCTGGTGCAAATCACACCGGTTATAACGACAATCAGTATAAACGAAGTTCGCCGTTCCTGTCTTGTAAAGCCAAACCATTGCCGCAGCGGAGAAATATTTATTTTCATTTCACCAGAATTATCAGAATGGATAGCCTATTGCAATTACAGTTGTAAAATCGCTCCATCCATACGGACGGTTGGAAAAGATCCATTTGTTGGTTGCGGGTATAACGGGGTCTCTTAATTTCATTCCGAAGTCGAGCCTTGCGAGGAAAAAGCTGAAATCGAACCGCAGGCCTGTTCCCGCACCTACTGCAATGTCTTTATAAAACCGGTCAAATTTAAACTGCACTCCGGGCCTGGCCGGGTCGGAACTGTATGTCCAAATATTTCCTGCGTCGGCAAACACTGCGCCTTCAAGAACCCAGAAGAGTTTATACCGGTATTCCATGTTCAATTCTATTTTTATGTCGGCCGTTTGGTTAAGAAATGTATTGGAAGCAGGAATGTCGGAGCCCGGGCCAAGTGTTCGTGCCTGCCATCCTCTGATGCTGTTGGCTCCGCCGGCAAAATACTGTCGTTCGAAGGGTATGGCCTTCGAGTTGCCGTAGGGAACGGCTACGCCGAAAAAGCCACGGTAAACCACCGATGCATCGGGGCTTATTGCATAGTTGTATCTTATATCGATGTCGGTTTTTACATATTGTGCAAAAGGCTGGTTAAGGAATCGGAAAACAGCCGTATCCGGCTCATCGCTGTGCGCCTTCCGGTTGTATGACCTGAGCATGTTTCCGGCCGTTTCGATGTTCCAGCGGATAAACCAGTAGTCGCGCGATTTTTTTATCATCTGGTTGTTGAATATATATGAATAGTTGCCTCCAAGTATCAGCACATCGCGATAGGCATAGGCAAGGTATGATGATTTGTTGACCTGCTCTGCAAAGTCGGGAGTAATTGAAGCAAGTTTTACAATGTTAAACTGCAGCGGATTAACAATGTGTTCATTATAGCCGTTCCGCCAGTTGTAGCCAAACGACATGCTGGCCATGGTGCGGGTGTAGAACGGCATATCCTGGTAGTTATACGACGCTGCAATGTTCGTAGCCGGGTTATACCGCCTTACAAAGTTACCGTTCTGATAAAACGGCAACAGAAAATCGGGCAGCCTGAGGCCGGTTTCAACACCATATTCCTGTGCAGGGCGCTGCTCTCCATCCTGTCTGATGGCTTCGTAGGAGCCTTTCAGTTTAAGGGTAAACTGTTCGGCGCCATGAAACATGTTGTTGTGTTGATAGGCAAGGTTCATCGCACCACCAAGAGCGCCTCCCGAATGTGTTCCTTCCAGTTCAACCCTGTACGACTGCTGGGTATGATGCGTAAGTTGAACAACGCAATCTATCGCCCTTATCTGTTCCCCTTCATAATCGTCAACATTGCCGGTTTCGTTAAAATTAATATTAACAAGCCTGTAAACCCTCGATGCCATCATGCGCGACTGCGACAGTTCGGTATTGGTCTGGTTATATATTGCGCCCTGCCGCATGTATAGCGATTGAATTATAAAATCATACTTTATGGCCGGTTTCTTTTCCATGCCTATAAAATAATACCCGCGGTAAAAACCTGTATCGAGTTTGTTGAAGTATTCGCTGCCTTCTTCAATGGCCAGGTAGGGATCGAAATCGTCGTATATGTATATGTTATTTAACCTGAAAATTGAATGCGGAACGCTTTTTACAATATCGTTTTCATCGATTTCAGAAGCGTTTTTTACAACAAAAACAATATCTACCTGCCTGTTGCCAACAGCGCTGTCAACGCTGAACGAAATATAATCGCTCGAAAACCGGTAGAATCCGTGGTCTCTCACAAATTTTTCAAACCGTTGCCTTTCCTGCTGCAAAACATCGACGTCATAGGGGCTTCCGCGCACAATCATGCTGTTTATTGTATCAAAAACATACAGTTTTTTCAGGTTGGTGTCGGCAATATCGTAGCTTATGCCGCGTATTGTATATGGTGTTTTAAGATTAACGCTGTACTGCGCCACGGTGCGCCGCCTTCCGGTTTCAGCGGTATCGGCAACTTCAGCGTCAAAATACCCTTTGGAATAGGCAAACGACTTTATCTGCTCAACCGACTGCGACATTGCGTAAGGGTCGAAAACAGCCGGCCCCTCGCCAATATTGCGCAGCCATCGGTTTATGCCCTTTTCACTGTCGATGTTCGACATGTTGTAGAGCCCCAGATGGAATCTTGTCCCGAATATCTTTTTGTTTGGCTGTTGCCTTATGTAAGGCTCAACCTGCGACGCTTTTATTCCCTCGTTACTAATCTTCAGCCTGTTTTTTTCGAGAAGCGTTTCGCCTTCCGGAACATACTTTGTAGGGTTGCAGGAAAACAGCAACACTGCCGAAACTGCCGGCACCAGATGCAACCAGATTTTTTTCCTGCCCATACCTGCTTTAATTCGTAGTAACGGCCTCAAAGATACAACTTCAACTGCGAACGGCAAAACCATTTAAAAAATTACGACAGTATGAATGAAAGAAAACACATGTAAAAACGACTTTGCTGCGCTTCATTCTATTTTTTCAATTCAATTACATACAGTGTATGTTCCTCTATTTTCTGCAGCAGCCACTATCTGTTTCACTTCCGGCGGAAAGTAATTTATCCTGCAGGTCTTGCCACGGTACTGTAATCTCTTCGCCGTTTGTGTTGATTCGTCCTGTTAC
>JAITVX010000022.1 GCA_031285575.1 Bacteroidales bacterium | reverse complement strand
GCAGCTCAATTACAGGTGAAACATCGGCAACGCTTAACGTAACCGAGACAGGAACTGCAAGCTACACAGTAAAAGTCACGGATGCATCGACTGCTCTTAACTGCGAAAAGCAGTCAGATCCGGTGACAGTTACTATACATCCTATTCCAACGGCTTCCATATCGGGAACGCTTACAGCATGCGGATCAACGGAACTTACAGCAGTAACAGATGCTGTGTCACCATCATATGTATGGTATAAGGACGGCAGCTCAATTACAGGTGAAACATCGGCAACGCTTAACGTAACCGAAACTGCAATCTACACGGTAAAAGTTACAGACCTGTCAACCGCTCCGTTTAACTGCGAAAAAACATCCGATGCCGTAACAGTTACCATATATCCCTTGCCCATAACCAACTTGCCTGTAAGCGCCACTACCGGTATATGCCCGGGCGTAAGTGCAGATGTATTGATAGAACTGTCGGAAGCAGGAGTTGAATACCAGCTGAGGAACAGCCCCGGCAATGTAGCAACAGGAACACCGGTAACCGGAAACGGAGGAACAATAATGCTTTCCACAGGTGCGCTAACAGAAACAACCACCTTCAGCATCGTTGCAACTAATACCGCAACAGGCTGTTCTGTGCAGTTAGTCGAAACAGTAACCATAACGGTGCCACTTGTTGTGGGCGGAACAATTACCGGCACAGGTAATATTGTTTATGGCGAATCGACAGGGGCACTTACGCTGGCCGGTTATACAGGCAGTGTTGTAAAGTGGCAGAAGCAGGAACCATCGGCCGTCGAATGGACAGACATTGCAAATACTTCGGATGTTTATGAAGAAATACCTTCCAGCGCCGGAACATGGAGTTACAGGGCTGTTGTAGCTGTTGGTTCGTGCCCCGAAACGGTTTCGGAAGTTTTCACCATTATCGTAGCAAAAGCAGGGCAGAGCGTCAGATTTATATCGTTTCCCGACAGGCTCCAGATTAAGGACAGCTTTATCCTCGTGGCCGAATCGACCACCGGCCTGCCGGTTTCGTTTGAAAGCCTCAACACGGCTGTTGCAACCCTGTCGGGCAACCAGCTTACTGGCATATCACCGGGGAATGTTTCAATAAGGGCATACAGCAACGGCGATTCCAACTACAATCAGGCCGAAGCCGTGCAGTCGGTAGAGGTTTATTCCGCCCATAAAGACATCCTTCACCTGTTTACCCCCAACAACGACGGCATTAACGACTACTGGGAAATTCAGTCGCTTGCCGAATGGGGCGCAAGCAACGTGCGGGTGTTTAACCGCTGGGGACAGTTGATATTTTCCGAGAAAAACTACAGTAACCGCTGGGATGGAACCTCGCGTGGAAACCCGTTGCCCGAAGGAGCATACTATTTTATTATCGACACGGAAAACTCCGGCGTTGTAACAGGAACCGTAAATATTGTAAGATAAACTAACTGTAAATTTCGTTGAAACAATAATAAAACGTAAAAAAATGAAAAAGATTTTCCTTTACATCATATTCCTTACGGCCGCAAATGCTGCAGTTGCACAGCAAACGCCGGTTAATGAAAACTATTTTATGGACAAGTATTCGCTGGCACCATCGTATGCCGGAAACTATAACCCGAAATCTGTTCAGATGGGCTACCGCAAAGACTGGTCGGGCATCAGCGGCGGCCCCCAGACAGCAAGGCTTGCATATAACGACAAGCTGCCGTTTATGAAAAACGCCGGTTTCGGAGGCAAAATAATTTTCGACAGAGCCGGAATCTTCAGTCAGCTGTATGCCCTTGCATCATACTCCTACAACATAACCATTGCAGGCGACCACAACCTCATATTCGGGCTTTCGATGGGAGCCTACAAAAACAGGCTAAACCTGCTCGACTATTATAACGACCCGGGCTATAACCTCGATCCGGCCTTAACGAACAACGACATCAATTCGAAGGTGAAATTCATGAGCGACTTTTCGGCCGTGTGGCAATGGCAGGGAGCCAAAGCCGGGATATCGTTCACCAACATAACTATTAACGATGCCAACTACAAAACCTTCGACACCAAATACAAGCCACTGGCCAATTACCAGATTCACGGCTCGTATCTGTGGGCTGTTACCGACAACTGGGATGTTGAGCCGCTTGTAATAATAAGAGGCGGCAAATACATACTGCACCAGTTCGAAATAGCATCGCAGGTTACATACATGAAAAAGGTACACGGCAGCCTCCTGTATCGCGACGGCGGAATACTTGGCGCAGGAGCCGCACTGACACTTGGCGGAATACAGATAGGCTACAACTTCAACTTTTCAACCGCCATAGAAATGGGAGCTTACAACAACCACGAAGTATCGCTTGGCTTTAACCTTGCCGAACTGATTAAAGCCAGGTAGCAAGGCGCAGCAAATACTCTGGAATAATGATCCGGAATAAGAATAACCTGAAATTGCCCCGGTGATGAGAAGAACCCCCTGTAACATTTAACCGAAGCACCTCGACATGCCTGCATCAGCCGGTGCAATACTGCCGGGTATGTTTGCAGCCGGTAAAATATATCGGTTTTAATAAACTTCTTTTATCTCAACAACGCCGTAGAACAGGTGTTTTAACAAACAACGACAAAACAGGCACTGAAGTCCGCGGCTTAACTTCCATAAACAGTCGAAAATCACTGTCTATTCCGTAGGGTTGAACATACATCATTTTATTATTTTAAATAATATTCATATATTTATCCCATTATTTTTTAACAACAATGTAAGGTATAATTTAATAATGTCAGAAGATGAAAACAATCCGTTCAAGAAGAGACTTTCTGAAGTTGTCGGCGGCAGGTGCAGCCGGAGCATTTGTTATTTCACAGACCTCGTGCAAATTTGGAGGAAAACCAACGGCGGATGCTGCTGCTGCGACGGCGGTAGCCGATAAAAAATCATTTGGCGCAGGGCTGCAACTCTACACTATCCGCGACGCCATGGGCGTTGACGTTCCAGGCTCGCTGAAAAAGGTTTCGGATGCCGGCTACAAGTATGTAGAACTTGCAGGCTATGCCGACGGCAAGTTCTACAACATGGTTCCCGAAGACTTTAAAAAGCTTGTAAACGACCTTGGCATGGAGATTCTCAGCAGCCACACCCAGGTGGAAGCGCAGGGCATAACGCTTGACAATGCAAAAAAAATGGCCGAAGACCACGCCCGCCTCGAAGTAAAATACTGCATACAGCCATGGGTCGTACAGGAAGCCCGCAAAACAGTTGCAAGCTACCAGAAAATGGTTGCCGACTGGAATCAGGTTGGCTCGATAATGAAAGAACACGGCATAATGTTCGGCTATCACAACCACAACTTTGAGTTCGACAATGTTGAAGGAAAGATTCCATACTTCGACATTTTCATGACCGAACTCGATAAAAACCTTGTTACAATGGAACTCGATATCTTTTGGGTTGCAAAAGCCGGACAGAGCGTTGTTGACATAATAAAGCGCTACCCGGGATGGTTCCAGCTTTTCCACATGAAAGACATGTACACCAGCGAAGCTCCGTATTTCAGCACCGACGGCGTCAGAGATTTTGCCCCGGTAGGCGAAGGCGTCATCAATTTTAAGGAGATACTCGACGTTAAAGATATAGCCGGCATGAAATACCTTGTTGTTGAACAGGACCTGTCGAGAGACGGCGATCCGTTTGGCGATATTAACAAAAGCATTACAAACATGACAACCAAAATTCTTGTATAATTACAGAAAACAGGTTAACCTCATAACGGCGCAGCTACCCTGCGCCGTTTTTTTTCATAAAAAACGTTAAAGGAAACAGCGGCTTTTATTATATATTGTTATGTTTGCGGCAAATAATTAACGCATGTTTCATTTCGGATCGCTTTTTGCCCAGTTGCCGCTGCTGATAATAGGCACGCTATACGTGCTTTATTTGGGTTTAAACGCCGTTAACAGAGGAAAAACAGGCCAGGTCGAAGAAAAAACAGGGCAGCATAACGTGCAGGTTACGGAAACCGGCGGCTCGCATGGCAATTGTGTCGATTACTTTACGCTGGCCAACGCCCTCGACAGTTTTACCGACAACCACAAAACTCATCTTATCAACGCACCCTGCCGTTTGGCAGAAGATATAATCTTTCACGATAGAGATTTCCCGGTAATATCCTTTTACTGTATTTCCATACTCTCGCGGCCACCTCCCGAAGCGTAACCGCAGCATCTGCTGTATGGAATATGTTTTTTTGCAGCGTCGCAACCGGCGCGGCTATTGTATAATCTTTTAATTAGTTTAATAATGAAATATTTTACCGGTATTATAATATGTATGTTCTGTTTCAACATTGCGAGGGCACAGGAAGCCATCAGCGCTCTCGACTCATCGTTTCTCGACATGATAAAGCTTGGCGAGATAGTTATCAGCGCTTCAAAGGACAATGTTACCTACAAGTCGATCCCCGCCTCGGTGTCGGTTATACCCGAAGCATCGCTAACCAACAACCGCATTGCTTCGCTGGCCGAAATATCGTCGCTGGCGCCCAACCTCTACATGCCCGACTATGGCTCGAAGCTCACCGCGCCGATATACATAAGAGGCATAGGGTCGCGAATAAACTCGCCGTCGGTGGGGCTGTATGTCGATTATGTTCCGTATTTCGAGAAATCGGCCTTCAACTTCGACTTCTTCGACGTTAAACGCATTGAGGTGCTGCGCGGGCCGCAGGGGTCGCAGTTCGGCCGCAACACAATGGGCGGAATAATTAACGTCGTTACCACCTCGCCTGTCGATTACAGCGGCGGCAACGTGAACCTTACTTACGGAATTTATGGCTACTCGGCGCAGGCAAGCTACTTCGGGAAGGCGGGCAAAAAACTCGCATATTCGCTGTCGCTGAACGGTATTCACAACGACGGATTCTATACAAACGAATACACGGGCAAAAAGGTTGACGGGATGAACTCATACGGCGCCCGCTCGAGAGTGGTATATGAAGCCGGACGCCGCACAACAGTGGAAAACATTGCAGCATTCGAGCTTAGCAGCCAGGGCGGATACCCCTATGCTCTGTATGTCGATTCGCTCGGAGCAGATTCGCCAATAAACTACAACGAATACAGCTCGTACGACCGCACGCTGTTCTCCGATGCAGTAATCGTTAAGCACGACGCCGATAAGTTCGACTTCACGGCAACAACATCGTACCAGCACCTCGACGACTACCAGGGAATTGACCAGGACTTTACCCCGCGCTCGCTCTACTTCATTGAGCAGACACAGTATCAGCACATGCTGTCGCAGGAAGCGGTAGTAAAGTCGAAAGACCGCAACCGGCGCTACAGGTGGCTGTTTGGCGCCTACGGATTTTTCCAGGGGTTGGACAACGCCGTAACGGCACAGGTGCACCAGACGGCCAGCAGCTACGTGAAACGATACAGCCACAACATACTCGGATATGCCTTCTTCCACCAGTCAACAGTAAACGATTTCATCGTAAACAACCTCTCCGTTACCGCAGGCCTGAGGCTCGACGCCGAAACGGATAACCTGTATTACCGGCACAGCAACATACTGCCCGCAGCCTCAACCGTGGCCGACACAACCTACCCAGCCCTCAACTCGCTCGAGATACTGCCGCGCCTGGCGCTCAACTACACCCCCGGCAAAATGTCGTTCTATGCCGTTGTTGCCCGCGGATACAAAACAGGCGGGTTCAACTCAACCTTCGAGCGCCCGCAAGACCTCATGTTTGCTCCCGAATATAGCTGGAACTACGAAGTGGGCGTAAAAACCCCGCTCTGGCGCAACATAATATTCGCCGACATGGCGCTCTACTACATCGACTGGCGCGACCAGCAGATTTACCAGACAGTGCCCAGCGGACGCGGCGCGATGCTCAAAAACGCAGGCCACTCGGCAAGCCGCGGCGGCGAGCTGACGCTCTCAACCACACCGCTGAAAGGATACGAGGCATCGGTGGCATACGGATATACCGACGCAACGTTCCTCTCGTACGTTGTGAAAGAGGGCGACGAAGTGAACTACAACGGCAACCGCCTGCCATACGTGCCCAAACACACCCTGTCGGTGCAGGCAAGCAAAACATTCGAGCTTGCCGGCAACCGCCACTGGCAAAGCATCCGCGTAAATGCAATATACCGCGGCAACGGCCCCATAACGTGGGACGAAGCCAATTCGCACACGCAAAACTACTACGGAGTGTGCGACGCCCGCGTGTCGCTCGTAAGCAGCAGGGTGCAGTTCAGCCTCTGGGCAAAGAACATATTCAACGCAAAGTATGAATCGTTCTTCTTCGACGCCCTCGGAAACAGCTACGCACAGTTCGGCAAGCCCGGCCAGTATGGCCTTACCCTCGCAGTAAAATTCAGCAAGTAGAATGACGCCGGCAACACAGCATAACAGGCGCAGCAACGCCACTGAAAACGCAGGGAAGCCTTCGCAAGGTGCTTGCGTAACGCTTCGCAAGGTGCTTGCGCAACGCTTCGTAAGGTGTTTGCGACGCCCGTCGCAAGGTGCTTGCGCAGCAACGCCACTGAAAACGTCTGCGTGGCGTACCGTCATTGCGAGAGTTCACCCCAAAGTTTTGGGGCATAATGCGGATATGACATATTTGCTTAAAATCAATAATTTACGCAATTATGTCATTGGTAACGGAGTGAAGCAATCCATGTTTTGTTTTGGATTGCTTCACTCCGTTCGCAATGACGGGAAAGAGTTCGCAATGACGAAAATGATATTTATTTATATCTCCGGAAAAAGTATGACAGAAAACCTGAAAAACATGTTCGCCCATGATGAAAAATAACAACTGGACAAAGTTCCCGACACTGTTCTGCCTCTACATTGCGCAGTCAATACCAATGAGCTTCTTCTCAACAGTAATTCCGGTCATTATGCGGCAGGAAAAGTATTCGCTCGAATCGATAGGGCTGCTTCAGCTCGTAAAGCTGCCGTGGATTTTCAAGTTCCTGTGGGCACCCGCCATTGATAACCTCGCCCGGTCAACACGGCGCATAAAGGGCATGATTATATTCTCCGAACTGTTTTATGCGGCAGTAATCCTCAGCATAGGGCTGTTCGATTTGCAGACCGACTTCAAGCTCATCGTCATCTTTCTCATAGCAGCGTTTATAGCCTCGGCCACGCAAGACATTGCCGTCGATATCTTTGCCATCCTGCAGCTCAAGCCCTCCGAAAGAAGCTTCGGAAACAGCATGCAGTCGGCCGGAAGCTTCGTTGGCAGCCTCTTCGGAACGGGCGTAATGCTTATAGCCTACTACTATTTCGGGTGGACGGCGCTGCTCCACCTGCTGGCGCTGTTCGTGCTCATAGCCATCATCCCCCTATTGCTCTACCGGCAGCCCGTGCGCGGCGAAGGCGAACCGAAAAAGCGGGTGGCGCTGGCCGAGTTTTACAGGTTTTTTACCCACGGCAACGCCCGGCGGCTGCTCGTGCTCGTGTTCTACTATGCCGGCATCATCGGCATACTCACAATGCTCAAGCCGTGGCTTGTCGATATGGGCTACAACATAAAACAGATAGGCTTCATGTCGGGCATCTTCGGCACATCGGTTGGCGCATGCACGTCGCTGGCCGGCGGCTTCATAGTAAAAAAAGCGGGGCGACGCAACTCCATGTTCCTGTTCCAGTCGCTGTGCCTCGCCACGGCAACACTGTTCTTTTTCATGAGCATGCACCGCCCCGCCCCGCTTGCAGTATATGCCGGCATTGCAATGCTGTGGGGCTCGTATGGCATGGCAACGGTAGCCATATATACAACATCGATGGACCTGGTGCGCCACGGACGCGAAGGAACCGACTTTACCGTGCAAATAGTCGTTACCCACCTCAGCAGCCTCGTCGTAGCAGTATCGAGCGGAAAAATTGGCGACGCAATCGGCTATACAGGCCTGTTTGGTATTGAAATAATAGTATGTCTTTGTACCTTTGCCGTGTTATTGTATGCACTTCCTAAAAAAACATCAGATGAACAGACCCGAAGCATTAATTGAAAAATACAACATGCCGGCGCCGCGCTACACACGCTACCCGCCCGCAAACAGATTCACCGAACAGTTTGGCGAAAGCGACTATATCGACCT
>JAITVX010000133.1 GCA_031285575.1 Bacteroidales bacterium | reverse complement strand
GACGCGGAAAACAATCAGCAATACGCTGATATTGACTATAATTTAACTCCATGATACAAAAATACTAAAAATTTCTCATTTCTGCAAATTTGCGTTAACAGGCCTTAGTACGTTTTGTTTTGTGTCCCATAGAAACAAAAGTTTTTTTCGCTTATATAACTGTTATTGAGAATTTTTTCCTACTTGTTATCCTTACAAGTCTGCATTAGTAAATTTTTGGTTTAAATTCGCCGTAGGATTTTATATAATGTAATGCAGAATGATATTTTAGTTACCATCGCACAGTGTGTTCCAGCCTCTACCCAGTGTGGCTTTATAGCTAATTATTCCATAACGATAGGTGGATACTGCCGCAAACTACGCTTATAATATTTCAACTTTTTTAACTGCCAGCAGCGTATTTTTCAATAACGTAACGCGGGTCATTGGCCCTACGCCGCCTGGAACCGGCGTAATAAAGGAACACTTTTGGGCTACATTTTCAAAATCGACGTCGCCGGTAAGCCGGTATCCTGATTTGGGGCCGGTATACGGAACGCGAGTCGTACCAACATCGATAACTACGGCTCCTTTCTTGACCATACCGGCTTTAATAAAGCCTGGCGAGCCAATGGCGGCAATTACAATCTCAGCTTCTGATACAACTTTATCAAGATTTTTTGTTAGGCTGTGAGTCAGCGTAACAGTGGCATCAGTTCCTTTCTGCGACATAAGCACGCTTAACGGGCGCCCTACTATATTGCTTCGACCAACCACGACGCAGTTGGCACCGCGGGTTTGAATGTCATAATATTTCAGTAAATCCATGATACCCGAAGGTGTGGCAGGAAGAAATCCCGGCAGACCGGTCATCATCCGACCAAGATTTTCGGGATGGAAGCCGTCGGCATCTTTTGCGGGGTCAATAGCTTCTATAATTTTATACTCGCTGATGTGTTTCGGAAGCGGCAGCTGTACAATAAACGCGTCAACGTCGGTGTTGGCGTTCAACTCCACTATACGTTCAAGTAAAAAGGCTTCCGTTATGGAAGACTCATACCGTTGAAGCGTCGATTTAAAACCTACTTCATGGCAGTCTTTCACTTTATTTGCCACGTATGTTTCACTCGATCCGTCGTTTCCTACAAGAATTGCGGCGAGGTGGGGTATTTTTCTTCCGGTTTCTCTTATTTTTCGTACTTCTGAAGCAATTTCCAGCCTTATTCCGGCTGCAACATGTTTACCGTCTATAAGCTTATACATGGCTGGCCTATCTTTTTTTCATTAATTTGGCTACATTGCTCGGGCTTGTAGCCAGTTTCATCATCTTACGTGTCTGGTCAAACTGTTTCAGCAGTTTGTTTACATCCGGTACCGAGGTTCCACTTCCGGCGGCTATTCTTCGGCGCCTGTTACCGTTCAGCAGAACAGGATTGCTCCGTTCCGCAGGCGTCATGCTGTTTATGATCGCTTCTATTTCCTTAAAGGCGTTATCGTCGATATCCATGTCTTTTACGGCTTTACTCATTCCGGGAACCATCGACATCAGGTCTTTTACGTTGCCCATTTTTTTTATCTGCTGTATCTGGCTTACGAAGTCGTTAAAGTCGAACTGGTCTTTGGCTATCTTTTTCTGCAGCTTGCGTGCTTCATCAACGTCGTACTGTTCCTGGGCTTTTTCGACAAGCGACACGATGTCGCCCATTCCAAGAATCCTGTCGGCCATTCTCGACGGATAAAAAATATCGAGGGCGTCCATTTTTTCGCCCGAACTTATAAACTTGACGGGCTTGCAGACTACCGACTTTATCGACAGGGCAGCTCCGCCGCGGGTATCGCCGTCGAGCTTGGTGAGTACAACTCCGTTGAAGTCGAGCCGTTCGTTAAACTCCCTGGCGGTGTTAACGGCATCCTGACCTGTCATTGAATCGACCACAAACAGTATTTCGCTCGGGGTTACGGCCTGCTTTATTGCCGCAACTTCGTTCATCATAGCCTCGTCAATGGCAAGGCGGCCGGCGGTGTCGATAATAATAAGGTCGTGTCCGTTCTTTTTAGCCTCTCTTATAGCGTTGCGGGCAATGGCTATGGGGTCGGTGTTGCCAGGTTCGGCATACACAGGCGTTTCAACCTGCGAGCCTATAACCTTGAGCTGCTCTACGGCAGCTGGCCTGTAAACGTCGCAGGCAACAAGCAGTGGGTTTTTGCTTCTTTTCGTCTTTACCCACCGGGCAAGTTTTCCGCTGAACGTTGTTTTTCCTGAGCCCTGCAGTCCGGCAATCAGTATTACCGAAGGGTTTATCTTTATGTTTATATCGGTTTTGTCGCCACCCATGAGCTGCGTCAGTTCATCGTGAACAATTTTAACCAGCATCTGCGACGGATTAACCGACTGCAGCACTTCCTTTCCTATGGCTTTCTGTTTTACGGTATCGGTAAACTGTTTTGCCGTTTTAAAATTAACGTCGGCATCGAGCAGCGCTCTCCTCACGTCCTTGAGTGTTTCGGCAATGTTGATTTCCGTAATACGCCCCTGGCCTTTCAGCATCTTAAAGGACTTTTCGAGCCTGTCGCTTAAACTTTCAAACATTTTATTATAATATATATTAGTTGTATAAGTTAAGTGTTAAATATTGAATATTCAACAGACCGCAAAAGTATAAAATATGTAGATTTTTTTCTGTTACCTTTCTGAAATTTATTTTTGTTACACCTGTATCAGCCGCCAAGAAATGACACTCCCGGGGGGAAGGTTGCATCTGGAAGACTGCCGTATAGAGGAACTGGCAGGTACAGGGCACTGTTTTTTTAATAGAACTTATATCTTTTATCTACAATATTTACCTTGTTCTGCAAGGCCTGCATAGCTTCATAACTGCCCCTGAACTGGAATGTTGGAGCAAGCCTTTGCTGTATTGTTTTGATGTCTTCTTCCATGGCAGGGGTTGTGTTGTTCACGGTAAACATGAATACTCCGTTCTCTCCTTTCACAGGCCCTGAGACAGCACCCTGTACGGCTGCGGAAACTGCCGCCGACAAAGCCGGTTCTACGCCTGCTCCCTGTATTGTGTACGACCTGAAATTGGCCTGAGAGGCTTCCTGCACCTGAAGGTTAAGTGCCGATGCTACGGCATCAAAGTTTTTGCCGTCTGCTGTATTATTTTTAAACTCGGTGCTTATTATTTCGGCTTTTCTGTCTTTCAGAAGGGCAATCCTTATTTCAAGTTCAACGTCCTGCACGGTTGCGTAACCGTCTTCCTGTACTTTGGTGCAGTATGCAACCACATAACTGTTGCCAAGTTTAAAAACCGCCTGCTGGTTATTGTCAAGCACTATTCTGTCTTTCTGGGTGTTGAAAAGAGACATCACCAGCTGTCGCGAATTATCAATGCCGGGAAGTGTTTGCTGCTGCGGTATAACACTGTTTGCAGTTCTTTTATTCAACTGTTTTTCGGTAATGGCGCTGTTAAATTTTTCGTAAGTGTCGCTGAGGCCTGCAAGCTGGCTTGCCTCGCTGTAAATTTTCTGGCTGGTCTGCGAGCTGGCGGCAATTATACGTTCAATATATCCTATATTGTATTTCCTGGTTTTACCTGATACGCCAAGCATTTCGATGACATGAATTCCGAAAGTAGTTTCGGCTGTCATTATATCTCCTTTTTTTGCCGTAAAGCATACGTCGTTAAAAGGAGTAACCATCATGCCCTCCTGAAACCATCCGAGGTCACCGCCAATTTGCGCCGAACCCTGATCTTCAGAAAACATTGTTACCAGTTCACTGAAGGAGGCCGGATTTTTTCTCAGTACCTGAACAAGGCTGTCAGCAAGCACTCTCGAATTTTCAAGTGTACCTGTTGTATTGGGGGAAATAAGTATGTGGCGGGCATGAACCGAATCGGGACGTTCTTCCACTGCAAGCAGCCTGGCAAGTTTATACGAACCGTTTTCTTCGTATGGGCCAAATGTGCTGTTCAAGTCTTCTTTTTTTACAAAGCTCTGAAGCGTATCGGGAACATTGCTGATGGGATAGAAAAAGCCTATGTGCCGCGAATCGGAAGTAAGGTTTATAAACTGCACCGGGTCTGTGGAGCTGATGAATTCTTCTTTGGTTGTGTTAATCCAGTTTTCTGCTTCCCTTATATCGCCTTCCGAAGGGGTTATGTCAAATACTACATATTCAATATCTCTCTGAGCTGTTACTTTATAGTTATCCCTGTTCTTTTCAAAGTAAGACCTGACGTCGTTTGCGGTAATCGTAACGGCAGAATCGGGTATTTGGCTGTAGTTTTTTATTATATAACTGAAATCTACAGTATTTGCCATCAGTGCTTTTTCGTATTCGGCCTGCTTCGATGTAACGTACAGCCCCTTGGCAACAAAAGAGTTGTATTTTGAGTTTTTCCTGTCGTTTATTATTTCCTTTTCAAAAAACAGCCAGTAGTTTCTCACGGTTTCATCGACTTCGGTCTGTTTTAAAAAATTAATCATAAATGATTTATTGAAGGCACCTGTTTGTGGGTCGGAAAAAAGTTGCTGCACGGTAAAGTGGGGGGTGTTTCCGAATACCAGCTCGTCAAGCTCTTCGTCGCTTACACCTATACCCAGATCTTCGTACTGGTTGTCGAAGAGAGTTTCTCTTATCATCTGCTGCCATACCTGTTCGCGGGCTTGGCTGCTTATGGCTTCGTTAACGGGCTGCCCCGACATCCTATATACATTCATCATATCCTGAAGCCTTGTTTCGTATTCGGGATACGAAACGGCGGTCTTGCCTATTTTACCCAGTTCATAATATTCCTTTTGCATTCTTCTCTGACCTCTTCCTCCTCCAAAAAAATCACTGACAACAAACAGTACAAGAGAAACGCCAATTACAACTGCAACAAGTATCCCTGCTTTCTCGCGCAAAAATTGAAGTGCCGACATCTAAATTTTTTTTTAAAATTAGTAAATTCCTTTTTTTTCAGGCCACAAATATATAAAAAAATCGTTACTTAAAAATCCCACCTTTGCAGTATTCCGATTTTATGTAAATATTTTAATGCTGTTAATGCCTTTTAAATTGAATATAATGTAAAATCTTACACATTCCTTTATTTATATCCGAATTTAATTATTTTTGACGCTTAAAATTTATTCCTATCAGTGAAATACCTAACAGAGAAACTCGCAGAATATGACGCCCCGCAGCAGGCCATGAAGGCGGGTATTTACCCATATTTCAGAGAAATAGAGTCGGATCAGGATACCGTTGTTGTGATGAACGGCAGAAAGGTTATGATGTTCGGTTCAAACAGCTACCTCGGCCTTACAAGCCATCCGAAGGTGAAGCAGGCCGCAAAGGACGCCATCGACAGATATGGCACCGGATGCGCCGGCTCGCGGTTTCTGAACGGAACGCTCGATATTCACATAAGGCTCGAAAACAGGCTCGCAGAACTTGTGGGCAAAGATGCTGCGCTGTGTTACAGCGCCGGGTTCAATGTAAACCTGGGGGTAGTGTCGATGCTTACCGGAAGGCACGACTACCTGCTGCTCGACGAGCTGAACCACGCATCGATAATAGAGGGAAGCAGGCTGTCGTTCTCGAAGGTAATGAAGTTTGCCCACAAC
>JAITVX010000007.1 GCA_031285575.1 Bacteroidales bacterium | reverse complement strand
CGAAGATATGCAAAATGGGTATGGCGATGGTCGGAAAGTTGCTGTACATGTGTTCGCTGTCGGCAAAAAAAATCGAACAGGGCATGCATGGAGCTATACGACAGGTTAACGGCAAAAGGGAAACAGAAAAAACTCGCCCTGATTGCCGTATCAAATAAACTGCTCAGGCAGGCGTTCGCTATTGTTAAAAACAAAACTGAATATGATGAATGTTTTTTTATCAAAAAAAAATGCAGGATAACACAGTTCTTTGCGAAGGCAAAGCCCGAAGCAACCGAGTTTACGAGCTCGGCGAAGCCAATCCAGAAAGTGTGTACTGCATGGATTGCTTCCCGCTTCGTACCTCGCGGTAGCTATGACGAACAGGGTTTTGAAGTTCTATTTTACGCAGAAGTCTAATGTATCTTTTTTGGAAAAGCGTCGTTTCACAGCTTATGAAAAGTACCTTTTGAAGAAAAGTGCCGTTTCTCAACATGAGAAAAGCATCTTTTGGAAAAAGCGCCATTTATCAACATGAGAAATACCTGTTTAGAAAAAAAAACACTATTTTTGGCTTCAGAAAACAGGGTTTTTACAAATAACATATCATGTAAAACATCTGTGTACATTTAATAAAAAACATAACATACTGAAAACATTATGAAAACAGACATCATCAGAGTACATTACACCAAACTGTGGAACAGCGAATTCCCCGGCGCCGTGCAGCGCACCATATCAATAGCCGGCAAGTATAAAATGGACGAGATGCACCTCGGCAAAAGCTACGGCGAACTTACGGCCTTTGTACCGCAGCTTGCAGGCATGGTAACGCTTGTGCGCAAAAACGAAAAGCTTGAAGAAGCAGCCGAAATAGACGTTGAACGCGACACACTGATACGCGCGGCAGTCAACATCGTGAAAGCCTTCGAGCCGGTGCAGATACCGTGGGTACGCGGTATGATCGACATCGTTTCGTCGCTGTTCGAGCGTCATGCGGCCGGCAGCATATCTGCGGCCAGCCTGTCGTCGGAAACCGAACGCATCGGCGCCCTTGAGAAAGACTACCTTGCCAGCGAAGCAATACGCACAGCTACGCAGTCGTTCGGCCTCTCTCCAATAATGGAGCGTCTGTTTGCCGCCAACCGCGAGTACGAAACGCTGTTTCGCGACTACATAGCCGGCAAGAGCGCCGAGCCGCGCATCGACATACCGGCGCTGCGCAGCGCATGCAGCAAGGCGCTTGGCCAGTTCTTCGACGCCGTGCAGTACTGCGCCTACCAGCACGACAGCATCGACTACCTTCCGCTTGTAAACGAACTCAACACCCTCAACAGCTACTACCGCACCCGCCTGAAGGCACGCGCCACGCTGCGCAAAAACAGCCGTAGCGACAGAGGCGAAACAATTCAGCCGCCGGCGGAAGAGTAAACCATAACCGACAAAAAAGCATGCCGTCATTGCGAGCCGCAGGCGAAGCAACCGAGTTTACGAGCTCGGCAAAGCCAATCCAGAACACACGTAGCGCTGGATTGCTTCGGGCTACGCCCTCGCAATGACGGTAGAGTTTTATAGAAACTAAAGTAGCTGCACTAAAGTGCAGGGTTTTAACCAATAAATTGATAATAAATTTTAAATTATGAATTATGAACTGAGAGAATGGCGGCTGTCCGATGCTGCCTCGCTTGCCGAAAATGCGAACAATATTGAACTCTGGAACAACCTGCGCGATGCGCTGCCACACCCCTATACGGAGAACGACGCAAAGGCATACATAGAAATGGTAATGGCGCAACCCGGGCCGGCTACACAATTTGCAATTGCGGTTGACGGGAAAGCCGTTGGCAGCATCGGTTTTTTCCCACGCACAGACGTGGAACGTATTACCGCCGAGCTGGGCTACTGGCTGGGCGAAAAATACTGGAACAAAGGCATTATGACCGGTGCCGTCAAACAAACAGCAGGTTATGCCTTTACCCGTTTTCCGGAACTGTGCAAAATTTATGCAACACCGTTCGATTTCAATGTTGCCTCGCAAAAAGTATTGCAGAAAGCAGGCTTTGAATGCGAAGCCATATTGAAACAGGCTGCCATAAAAAACGGAAAAATAATTGACGAACACTATTACAGCCTGTTCAGGTAGCGACGCATTGCAATGCGTCTGTGCAATAATATGAAATAACAGCAATAAAAATAATCCGGAATCAGCACTGCATGCTCAACAAAATAATAAAATTCTCGCTCGACAACCGCATGGTTGTACTCGCGGCCGCCCTGCTGCTTATGATGGCAGGAACTTACACCGCTACCCGCATGGAAGTCGATGTGTTTCCCGACCTCAACGCCCCCACGGTTGTTATTATGACCGAAGCCAAAGGCATGGCGCCCGAAGAAGTGGAACGCTTAGTTACGTTTCCCGTAGAAACGGCCGTGAACGGCGCCACCGATGTGCGCCGCGTGCGCTCGTCGTCAACCACAGGCTTTTCGGTGGTGTGGGTTGAATTCAGCTGGGGAACCGACATATACCGCGCCCGCCAGATAGTGTCGGAAAAGCTGGCGATGGTCAGCGACGCCCTGCCGTCGGGCGTCGGAACCCCGACGTTAGGCCCCCAGTCGTCAATTCTGGGCGAGCTGATGATTATAGGTCTTACATCCGACACAACTTCGCTGCAAGACCTGCGCACACTTGCCGACTGGACAGTGCGCCCCCGCCTGCTTGCCACAGGAGGCGTAGCGCAGGTAGCCGTGCTTGGCGGCGACATCAGAGAGTATCAAATACTGCTCAACCCCGAAAAAATGAAACACTACGGCGTTGGGCTCGATGAGGTAATAACCGCCGCTACCGGAATGAACCGTAACGCATCGGGTGGCGTGCTGTACGAATACGGCAACGAATACATAATCCGCGGCGTGCTGTCAACCGGCAACCTGTCGGCGCTGGGTAAAACCGTTGTTAAAAACACCGGCAACATGCCCGTAATGCTCGAAAACATTGCAGAGGTAAAAACCGGAAACAAATCGCCCAGGCTCGGCGTAGCCGCCGAAAAAGGGAAACCCGCCGTGCTGATAACCGTTACCAGGCAGCCCGCCACAAGCACAATAGAACTGACCGACCGGTTAGACCTGTCGCTGGCCGAACTTCAGTCAACATTTCCCGCCGACGTAAAAGTATCGACCGATATTTTCCGTCAGGCGCGTTTCATCAACAGCTCCATCGGTAACGTTCAGAAGTCGCTCTTTGAAGGCGGCATATTCGTAGTTATCATCCTGTTCATTTTCCTGATGAACGTCCGCACCACGGTAATTTCGCTGGTAACCATTCCGCTTGCACTGCTCGCCTCCATTCTGACACTGAAAATAATGGGGCTCACCATTAACACCATGAGCCTTGGCGGCATGGCCATAGCCATCGGTTCGCTTGTTGACGACGCCATTGTTGACGTAGAGAACGTTTTCAAACGGCTGCGCGAGAACAGGCAGAAACCGCAGGAGCAACAGAAAACCATCACAACAGTCGTATTTGAAGCCTCGAAGGAAGTGCGTATGCCTATCCTCAACTCAACACTCATTATCATTGCAAGTTTCGTTCCGCTGTTTTTCCTTTCCGGCATGGAAGGACGCATGCTGGCGCCGCTCGGCATCTCGTTCATCGTGGCGCTGGTTGCCTCTACGGTCGTTGCATTGACATTAACCCCCGTATTATGTAGTTACTTATTGGGAAAACCGAAGCAAGGCGATAAGCCCGAAAATGAGCCGTATGTAGTGCGTAAATTGAAAGGTGTTTACGAAAAGGCCTTGAGATGGACGTTGAACAGCCGAAAATGGGTGCTCGGCGGCACAGTTGCGGTGCTGGCGGCAACCATTATAATGTTTTTTACGCTTGGCCGCAGCTTCCTGCCGCCGTTCAACGAAGGCTCGTTCACTATAAACGTCAGCACGCTTCCCGGAATATCGCTGGAAGAATCCGATAAAATGGGGCGTATTGCCGAAAACATACTGCTTTCCATACCCGAAATACAAACCACAGGCCGCAAAACCGGACGCGCCGAACTCGACGAACATGCACTGGGCGTGAACGTATCGGAAATAGAAGCTCCCTTCGTACTCGGCAAACGCTCGAAAGACGAGGTGCTGGCAGAGGTTCGCGAAAAACTGAAGACGCTGCCCGGCGCAAACATCGAAATAGGCCAGCCCATATCTCACCGCATCGACGCCATGCTGTCGGGCACGCGGGCAAACATAGCCATTAAGCTTTTCGGCGCCGACCTGAACCGCATGTTTGCTTTGGGCAACCAGATAAAGGATGCCGTGAGCGATGTGGAAGGCATTGCCGACCTCAACGTGGAACAGCAGGTAGAACGTCCGCAACTCAAAATAGAGCCCAAACGCGAAATGATGGCCCGATACGGCATAACGCCGCCCGAATTTGCAGAAATCATAAATGTGATGCTGGCGGGCGAAACAGTGTCGCAGGTATATGAAGGCAACAGGGCCTTCGACCTTACGCTGAAGGTAAACGACGAAAGTCGCACATCGGCCGAGCGCATCCGCAACCTGACAGTGGATGCAGGCGGACGCAAAATACCGCTTGGCTACATTGCCGATATCACCTCGTCAACAGGCCCAAACACAATTAACCGCGAAAACGTGGCGCGTAAAATCGTTATCTCTGCCAATGTTGCCGGGCGCGACCTGCGTGGCGTAGTGAACGATATTCAGGAAAAAGTGAACACCGAAGTGAAACTGCCCGAAGGTTATCATATCGAATACGGCGGACAGTTTGAGAGCGAACAGGCGGCCTCGCGCATCCTGCTCATAACGTCAGTATTTTCCATACTCGTTATATTCCTGCTGCTGTTTGTGCAGTTTCGGAGCGTAACCCAGTCGGCGGTTATCCTGCTGAATCTTCCGCTGGCGCTTATCGGTGGCGTCATCACTATCTTTTTTACAGGTGGCGTTATCAGTATTCCGGCCATAATCGGGTTTATATCCCTGTTCGGGATTGCCACGCGCAACGGTATGCTGCTCATCTCGCGCTACAACGACCTGAAAAGCGAAGGGCTGCCGGCACGCGAAAGCGTGATGCACGGCTCGTTAGACCGCCTTAATCCGATTTTGATGACGGCGCTTACTTCGGGGCTTGCCCTTATACCACTGGCTTTGGGCGGCAACTTGCCGGGCAACGAAATACAAAGCCCGATGGCCAAGGTAATCCTCGGCGGGCTTTTAACATCTACATTTCTGAACGGGTTCATTATTCCGGTTGTGTATGAGATGATACAAAAAAAGAGGGCAAAATGAAAACAAAAAACGATGTTAATGTTATAGAGGCGCATTGCAATGCGCCTCTACGAAACGACAAATGAATATAATATTGGGAAATAAAAATCAGGATGGACAGATATAAAGACAAATACCGCATACCAACCGCACGATTGCAGGGCTATGTTTACGGTGTAAACGGCTGTTATTATGTTACCATTTGCACCAAAAACCACATACATTATTTTGGCGAAATCGTAAAAACGGACAATGTAGATACGCAATGCATTGCGTATCTACTACAAAAAACGGAAATCGGCGAAATTGCCGAAAAGGAATGGCTGAAGACGGTGAAATTACGTCCTGATATGAATTTATTGCTGGACGAATTTGTTGTGATGCCTAATCATTTTCACGGCATTATTTGTATCGGCGATAATCGATATAATGATGCGGCACAATGTAGAGACGCAATGCATTGCGTCTCTACATCAAC
>JAITVX010000053.1 GCA_031285575.1 Bacteroidales bacterium | reverse complement strand
TGTAATAAACGCAGCCGACGAATATATATGCCGATACGGCGTTAATAAGGAATGCCGGTTCGATATCATAACCGTTGTTATCAATATCGGCATTCCGGAAGTTGTTCATATTGAAGATGCGTTTTATCCGGCACTCAGATAGCGTGCATTGACAACGGCAACAATTAAGTAATTTGGAAAAACGGAAATGTGCAGATATTTTTTAGCAATCATACCATGAAAAGAGTACGCCCCAAGAAAAGCCTCGGACAGCATTTTCTGAAAGACAAAACAATTGCCGCACGCATAGCGGCTTCGCTTGCAGGCACAGGATACGATTCGGTGCTTGAAATAGGGCCGGGCAAGGGAATACTTACCGGCTTCCTTATGCAGCGTAACTTTGCCGATTTCAGGGTTATTGAAATAGACCACGAGTCGGTTGACTACCTTCATGAATCTTTTCCGGAGTTTCAGAATATCCTTACCGGCGACTTCCTTGCCATGGATATTGACCGTTATTTCAGCGGAAAAGTGGCGCTTGCAGGCAATTTCCCCTACAACATATCGAGCCAGATTCTGTTCAAGGCTCTGGCGCACCGCAACAGGGTGGCCGAGATAACCGGAATGTTCCAGAAAGAGGTGGCCGAAAGGATATGCGCCTCTTCAGGATCGCGTGTTTACGGTATTTTAAGCGTTCTGGTGCAGGCATTCTATAATGCTGAATATCTGTTTACGGTTGACGAGAATGTTTTCGAGCCTCCGCCAAAGGTGAAATCGGCCGTAATAAGGCTTTCGCGCAATGGCGTAGAGCATCTGGGCTGCAACGAACAGCTGTTTTTCAGGGTAGTAAAAACATGTTTCAGCCAGCGCCGCAAGATGTTGAGAAACTCGGTTAAGTCGGCCTTCAGCCTTAAAGACTACGATTTGCCGGTGCTTTCCATGCGCCCCGAGCAGCTTACGGTGGCGGGCTTTGTTGACCTGACCAACTGGATAGCCGGAAACATGCAGCTATCCGAATGAATATCCGATTGCTTCAACAGGATCCATTTTTGCAGCTGTGTTGGCCGGCGAGTAGCCCGCCACAATGCCCGTTGCGCCCGAAATAGCCAGCGCAAGCATTATATTGCCCATTGTGAGGTGTATGTTGAGTTCAAAAACATAGTTTGCTAAGGCTGTGGCAATGGATACGAGGGCTATTCCCACTATGCCTCCTGCTATGGAGAGCATCAGCGACTCTACGAGAAACTGCTGGAGTATGAACGACCGCTTTGCTCCAAGGGCTTTCTGAATACCTATCTGGTTGGTGCGTTCCCTTACGGATACGAACATTATGTTTGCTATTCCGAAGCCGCCCACAAGTATGGAGAAACTGCCTATTATCCATCCGCAGATGTTGATAGCGGTAAAAACAGGTTCAAAGCCCTGGGAAAGCATGCTGGCCCTGTTTATCGAAAAGTCTGTGGGCTGTTCCGGTTTCAGCCTCCTGGCAGCCCGCAGTATCATCACTGTTTCGTCGCCGAGTTCCTGCACCGGCGTTCCGCTTTTGGCCATGGCCATAATGCTTGAGTTTATGTTGCTGCTCCGGATATTTACAAAATTTCGGGCATAGTTGAGCGGCAGCAGTATCCGATTGTCCATGCCGTCGTCGCTCAGGCCGCCCTGCCCCTCTTTCCTGAAAACGCCAACAACTGCAGTTTTGCGTCCGCCAATTATTATCTCTTTCCCTGTGGGGTTAGCCTTTTCAAACAGCTGTTCGGCCATGGTAAACCCAAGTATTGCCACGTTTTTGCCTGCAGCCGATTCTTCGGGTGAGAAATAACGGCCGCTTTCAATTTCAAACGACCGTACGTTTTCAAATTCGTGAGTTGCCGCCTGAATAAAGACATCGCCAACCGAGTTGTTTCCATGCTTAACTGTTTGCGGTGACATGAAAACCACGTAGCATACCGCCGAGGCTCTGGTCGATTTGCCTGCCAGCGCCCTGTAATCGTCAACAGTTACTGCAGGCCGTTTCATTATATCCCACCATGCAATGTTGGAGTCGAACATCCATGGGGCTTTCTGAACATATATAATATTGTCGCCCATCGACGCTATGCTGTCGCGTATCGATTTTTCCATCCAGTCGAGCACGGTAAAAACGGATATTATCGAGAATATCCCGATTGTGATACCGAAAAGCGACAGAAACGTTCTCAGCCTGTTGGCCATAACAGAATTGCAGGCAAAAACAGCCCCCTCTTTCAGCAGTTGCAGATACATTGCAGTTTCATTACATTACAGGCTTCAAATATAGTAAATCCGGCAAATACCGGATACAACGGAATAAAGTAAAAAAACATACTTCTTCGGAAAAACAGACATACGGATGTCTCAACTTCTCCTTCGGCTGTGCTTCGACAGGCTCAGCCACCGGGAGCCTGATTGTTTTGTCGCGCTTCGTGCCTCGCAGGTCGATTTTGTCAATCATAATGAAATTGCATGCTTGACGTCCGGCAACTGTTGTGCATGGCTGCGGCAGTGTTGCCGGAGTTCCGGCAAGTGTCCTGCAGTGGTGCAGCCAAGGGCAATATGCAGGTTATTTAAAGCTTTCAACGGAAATACTTCGTTTATTTACGCAGATGAAACCATAACCGGCTGTGTTCCTTCATTCGACTTCTTCGGGAAATATGCAGTATGTTATTTCAAACGCAGTATTCGGCATCGTCATTGTGAAGGCAGAGCCTGAAGCAATCCAGAAAATGAGTACCACATGGATTGCTTCACTGCGTTACCAATGACATAATTAAGTAAGTTGCACATTTATAGTATATTTACCATTAAGTTCTTTGACAAGTTTGTTTAG
>JAITVX010000249.1 GCA_031285575.1 Bacteroidales bacterium | reverse complement strand
GGAGGTTCTACAAGAACAGTGCTGAGAGGCTCCAAATCGTTCAGCGGCGACAGCGCTCCCCTGTATGTAATAGACGGCGTGCCGATGGTTAATAATGTAGGCGGTCAGGCAGGTATGTGGGGAGGCGTTGATGAAGGCGACGGTATTTCGCAGCTTAACCCCGACGATATTGAAAGCATCAGTGTGCTTATACGAAAAATTCAACTATCGAACAAATAGATAGTTGAATTTTTCGTATAAGAGAATAAGCCTGTAAAAAAGCTTATTCCTATTTCATAACTTTAAGCATATATAACCATCTGTCTTTCGGCATCCCATCCCATACCTTTAACATAAGCATTATACATACCCGGCTGACAGAAGCCATCCCATACCACCTGATGGTTACCAGGCTCAAGATCATTGGCATGCATACGCCATACTAACTCTCCCTGACTGTTCAGGATATCAACATATACATCACCTTTTTGTGGAACATTCATATCCATTACAATATGATTTTCTGAATCTGTACCTATAGCCTTTATTGATGGTTCGTCATTTATTGCAATTTTACCGGTCGATTTCCATGATTTATAATCGAATGGCTCGTTACACAAGTGAAATCTATCTTCGCCTGCTTTCTGATTGTAATATGTTACCAGTGGTGTTCTTGTAAGCTTGTCCAGTTTTATTTTTTTTGCTTTACCGTTTTTCCACAGATAAATTGGTATATCAAAAGGATCAAGAACATCAGAAAGGCCTCTTTCTATTCCTATATGGAAAAGCCCAAAATTTCCAGGCTCATGTCCTGCAAGCCAGTGAGCAATAATATCCAACCTGAAAGGATCTATGCCAAATATTGTGTTATTGCACATGTAATCCATTGCTTTGCCATTGTGGGGACCAAACTGAAAGCCATCGCCATCACGCCCATAAATACCTTCAATTACACTAATTCCGGCAGTTTTTATCGGGATTCCGCTGTAAGCATCGCACATTCTCTGTGCCCATTGTTCCATCCAGAAACCTGAATTAAATGGGGGTTTATCCATTTTTTCATTCCAGCGTGGATAACCTGCTTCAATATGTTGTGTCTGAAGCTCTTTGACTTTTGCTAAATAATTGGGTTGCCAGTATGGATGATATTTTTTATCAAATTGCCTGAATATATCGGCATATCCACCACAAAATGAGGAAAATCTTCTTGCACAAGTTCCCTGAAGATTCTTAATAGCTCCGGTAACTCCCATACCATGGGTCTTGAATTTTGCAAGGTTGACATGGAATGCATCTAGAGCCGTTATTGGTGCCATGTATGCAACCTCTTTAAATACAACTCCATCTACTACTTTATAGATAATATCATCGCCTAAATCCCATGGGTCTTGTCCTGTAAGATTTTTCAAATCAAAATTATTCCGTTTTGCCATGTCTGCATATCCAAGCGGCTCCCACTGATTTGGGCATGCACTTTCGCGAATATAAACCTGTTGCGGCCCTTTAGCTTTAACTCCACTAAGATAACCTTCAACAAAATTCAGATCGGTGTCTATTCCCAGCGATGCAAGAGGGTCTTCTTTGTCCTGAGGAGCACATGTCCAGTTGGGCTTAGATGCTATTTTTGTTGAATTAGAATACCCTTTTCCACCCGATGTTGAAACGAACATTTCACTTGCAAGCTTGTACGAAGCATCATAAATGCCTTTTTTGTCGGTCTTCTCCTTGATATCCGTAAGGTAAATAAATACAGCTTCAGGATGCGCTTTGATAAAAGGATGCAAATCGAATCCGGCTGCCTGCTGCGCATATAGCGGATTTGCCGCTGCGTCCAAGCGCGAACCAACAACCCCTGCTACTCCGGCAGCTGATGATAATTTTATAAAATCTCTTCTTTTCATGTTTATATATATTATTTTAAGTATAAATTACTATTTCATTTTCTGCATCCCATCCCATACCTTTAACATAAGTACTGTAAAGGCCAGGCGATGCAAATCCGTCCCATACTACCTGATGAACTCCAGGTTCAAGATCGTCGGCATACATGCGCCATATAAGTTCTCCCCGGCTATTCATAATATCAACATATACGTCGCCTTTTTGTGGAACATTCATATCCATTACAACACGATTTCGTGAGTCTGTTCCTATGGCCTTTATTGAAGGTTCTGCATTTACCGCAATCTTTCCGGTTGATTTCCATGATTTGTAATCAAACTGCTCATCACACATGTGATACCTGTCTTCGCTTTCCTTTTGATTATAGTACGTCAACAGTGGTGTCCTATCCAATTTATCCAACTTAACTTTTTTCGCTTTACCGTCTTTCCAAAGATAAACTGGTATATCGAAAGGATCGAGGACATTAGAAAGACCTCTCTCAATACCTATATGGAAAAGTCCGAAATTTCCCGGTTCATGCCCTGCAAGCCAGTGAGTAATAATATCGACCCTAAACGGATCGTTTCCAAATATTACATTATTACTCATGAAGTCCATTGCCTTACCATTGTGCGGACCTGCTCCGAAGCCATCGCCGTCGCGGCCATAAATGCCTTCAACTATACTGATACCGGCAGTTTTTATGGGGACAACACTATAAACATCCAACATTCTCTGAACCCATTGTTCCATGTATAAGCCGGAACTGAAGCCGCGCCTTGCAACCGTCTCGTTCCAACGCGGAATCCCAGCTTCAATATGTTTCTTATGAAGTTCGTTAACTTTAGTCAAATAATCTGGCTGGAAAAAACGATGATAACTTCTTTCCAAAGATCTGAAAGCGTCGGCTGTGCTGCAAAATTGATGAAGCCTTTTGGCAGTAGTACCCTGAAGGTTCTTAATAGATGCAGTAATTCCCATCCCGTGGGCCTTGAATTTTGCAAGATTAATCAAAAAAGAATCCGGAGCAGTCATAGGAGCCATAAATCCGATCTCCTTATATATTGTTCCATTTACTTCTTTATATATAATCTCGTCGCCTAAATCCCAAGGATCTTTACTCGAAAGGTCTTTCAAATCAAAGTTGTTTTTTGCACACATTGCAGGGAAACCGTGTTCTTCCCATCTATTAGGCGATGCACATTCTCTAATATAGAAATTCTGCGGCCCTTTGTTTCTTACTCCATTCAAAAAACCTTCAATGAAGTTGATATCTGTCCTGATTCCCCAATCATAAGTTGGGTCATTTTTATCAGGAGGATGCCCTGTCCAGTTTGGTTTAGCTGCTATTTTTGTCGAGTTAGGATATCCTTTCCCGTCTGATGTTGAAACAAACATCTCCTGGGCAAGCTTGTAGGAAGCATCATAGATATCTTTTTTGTCGGTTTTTTCTTTGACATTTGTAAGGCATATAAATACAGCCTCCGGATGCCCCTTGATAAAAGGATGCAAGTCGAACCCGCTCGCCTGTGCATACAATGGATTTGCCGATACATCAAAACGTGAACCTGCAATTCCAGCCACTCCGGCAACTGATGATAACTTTATAAAATCTCGTCTTCTCATAACGCAAATAAATTGGCCATAAAATTATGAATAAAAAACATCAACAGATTTAACAAAAGATTAAAAAATGTTAAATAAACATGTTAGATTTCTCCGGAAAATGCAGTAATATATGTATTGTTCTCAAATACATAAAATTATATTGCCGCATTTCCCGAAGATTTTTAAATATTCTCAAGATAAAAATATCCAAAATCAACCAGCAGATCAATTATCTGTATTAAGATGAAAGAGGCTGCCCCTGAGGCACTGTAATAGGCCGGTTGGTCGGACTCGGAGCTTGTTTGTAGCGCGTAGCTGTAAACTTAGCCCTGATATATTCGCCCATATAAATTCCTCCTTCCATTTTATCATTAGTTGCTGTGCCATGGAAAGTAAATGGAACATTGTCGGCAACCTGACGTTCGCTGCTGAACAACTTAATCTCATTACCATCAACTATTCCATACATGTCGCGAGTTGTAAAATCTCCTCTATGCGAACCTGTTATAAAATTGCCATCTTGTTCAATATTGAACGAGTGACGACTTTTGCTACTATAAAACTCTATATCAACATCCCAACGGCCTGTCGTTTCAACTGCTGGAGCACTCATACCTTTGGGCTTTTCATTTTTCCTTGTTAATATTTCGTATAATCTGTCTGCAACTATCTTGTCATTTCCTGGCTGCATCTGTCCTGAATTTATACTTACACCCGTATTACCGTTATTATCCAGATAAGTGCCACCAAGGGCTATCCTGGGTTTTGTGGTTGCAACTTCTTCTGATATGTCCGTACCTTTTATATTAAAGGCTTCCGGATCCCATGTAACAGAGAGCCTTGGGCTACGGTTCGACAAGCCTCTTGGTTCGGTTATTGTGCACGTAACCCCATTGATAGACGACAATCGTTTTGAGATATTCTCGAGCCACGTGTGCCATGTTTTTTCTTTTTCAACATGGTCTCTTTTTATCCATGCTTCAACAGCCGCCAACATTCCCATCATTTCTTCTTTTCCAACCTTATTGTCTCTGCCGCATCCATGATGAGGGGAACTTGCCTGCCATGCCGATAGCAAGATGTCTTTTTTACCAAGCAATAAACCTGCACACTGTGGGCCGCATATTGCTTTTCCTCCGCTATAGGCAACAACTGTAGCTCCTCGTTGCAAATGTACATTTGGCACTGTAAGATCTTCAGCTGCAGCATCAACAAGAATAGGTATATTGAGAGGTTTAGCCATTCGGGCAAGCTGTTCGAGCGAAAAAGGTCCATCTGCCGGAACTTCATTATTGGCCATAAGATATAGCATGGCTGTTCTGGGGCCAATAGCTCTTTCCATTTCTTCAGGAGTATCGACAGTAATAATGGTAACCCCGATATTACGCAGAGCATGGTCGTAAACGTTACGCGATCTACGCGGACTAATAACTTCGGTTTTTTCAAATCCTCTAAGATCCGGAATCCTGACTAATTTTTCAGGATTACCTCCTGTTACACATGCTGCGGTTACGTGTTTCATACCTGCGGCGCATCCTGCCGAAACCATTCCCCATTCTGCTCCGGTCAGATCAGCCAAACGTTGTCCGATACCGAACGCAAGCTCGTCGTACTGAACAAAAAAACCTGATGCTTTGTGCATGGCATCAACGACTTCCGGCCTTTCAATTGAACCACCGATAATAGTAAACGTACCTCTGCAATTTATAACCGGCTCAACCCCTATTGTTTGATAAATATTTTGTGTAGGAGCCGCTGCAGCAGATCTTCTTTGTGATGGAGAAGCAAATGCTGACTCAACTGGATACATGGCGCCTGCTAATGGCAACGCCGAAAGACTTTTAATAATATCTCTTCTGTCCATAATAATGATTAGTTTTTAGTTTGTTATTAATATGTTTTATATTCAATTACTTATTTTTTATTATCAATTACTGGCAGCCAAACCATTAAGATCCCACACAATCCTTCCTGCCCTTATTGTCATTTCCGTCTCAAGTCTTCTATCGCCTTGTATTTTTTTGTTTTTTGTATCAACAAAACCAAAGTTGCCTTTTCTTACGCTTATAATTGCAATATCAGCTTCATTACCTGGCGACAAGTTACCAAGGTCTGAACGATTAATCGCCTGTGCAGGACTCCATGTTGCTGCATCGATTACCGCTCCAAGGCTCATCCCCATGTTAAGGAATTTCGACATCGTTTCTATCATGCTTCTCATACCGGAATTCATACTTGACCTATGAAGGTCGGAACCGAAAGCGTCAGGAGTTAATCCTTGTTGCAGGGCGGGAATTGCAACATCAAAATGAAACATCCCGCCTCCATGTCCTACGTCAAACACGATACCTTTGTCTTTGGCCTGAATAACGGAGTTTTTAAGTTTACCATTTTCATCAAGTATGCATTCCCTGTCTGAAGCGGCACAATATGTGTGTGTGAATATATCTCCCTTGCGCATCTGCTTCAGAAGTTCGTCAAGGGGATATTCCGGCAAATGACATTCAAGCAATAGAGGAACCTTTGCAAAATTACAGGCCTCGCGAGCTTTGTAAAATGGAGTCCATTCCTTGCCCCGAAAATGTCCGAGTTTTACTCCTACGATTATTTCAGGATATTCGGTTATTGCAAGCGAAGTCGTTACGGGATCCATATCATCAATATTCTCTTCCGAGGGATATCCTGTCATTCCGCCACCGGCTATATTGATAAATGCCAGCACTCTGGTTGAGGATCTATCTATAATATTTTTTTTGAATAATGGGAAACTCCTCCATCCTGATGTACCAGCGTCAACAACGGTTGTTATACCTGCCTTAAATGTAATATCGTCGGGAGAAAGGGACGAAAAACCATCGGCAAATCCCTGGTTTGAACCTACAAATACATGCGTATGGAGGTCTATAAATCCAGGAGTCACATACATATCTTTTGCGTCAATAACTTTTTTGGCTTCCGAAACCGGAATATTCGGAGCCACTTTTACAATTTTCTTACCTATAATGGCTACGTCAAATTTGCCATCTATACTATTCTTAGGATCGACAACATGTCCATTCTTGATTAATATGTCTATCTCTTGGGCTGCAATCCCCGTAGCGAAGAATAGCATCGCGAAAAAAGCGATTATTCTTCCTTTATTTTTAAAAAACGAAAACAACATAAATAATTGTATTAATAGTTTCATACTTTCTGCACTATTGCTCATCCCAACGTTGTGAGGCAATTCCGTTAAGATCCCAGACTATCCTACCGGCACGGAGAGTTAGCTCTGTTTCAAGTCTCTGAGT
This sequence comes from Bacteroidales bacterium, assembly GCA_031285575.1. Lineage (GTDB taxonomy): Bacteria > Bacteroidota > Bacteroidia > Bacteroidales > VadinHA17 > LD21. Next base: position 3,847 of record JAITVX010000249.1, on the reverse strand, counting down.
CCCGTCAATTTTTCTTGCTCTGACATCCGTAAATCCGAAATTACCAGTACGGAGACTGAATACAGCTACATCGGCATCGGAACCTACGCTGAGATTCCCCAGTCCGGGACGGTTTATTACTTTTGCAGGATTCCATGTGGCTCGTAAAATAACATCCTGCAGCGACAAGCCCATCGCCATGAACTTTGAAAGAAGATTTGCCATATCTTTCATACCGCCATTCATACTTCCTATATGAAGATCTGAACTTATAATATCGGCAATAAACCCCTGCTGTATTGCCGGTACCGCATGTGGAAAATGAAACGCTCCGCCACCATGTCCGACATCGAAAACTATACCCCGTTTTTGGGCTTCAAAAATAAACGATTTAACTTTCCCATTCTCATCCACAGGAACTTCCCTCTCCTGTGGAGCATTTGCATAGGTATGTGTCCATATATCTCCTGGACGCAAATGTTTAATAAAGAGTTCTTCTATGGGAAGCGGCGGGCGATGTTCTCCCAAATCCACCATGACAGGAACTTTGGCCAACTCTCCGGCCTTGACAGCTCTATCGACCTGAGTAAAATCAGCTCCCCAGTAATGCGCCGATTTAACGCCTACAAGAATATCAGGAAACAGTCTTGTAATCATGTATGCGCACATTTCAGGATTCATGTCATCAATATTCTGTTCCTCAAACCTGCCATGCATTCCCACTCCTACTATATTTAAAAGGGCAAGTACCCGTGTTCGTGCTCTGTCAATTGTCTGTCTTTTGAAATCACGGAAGTTTCGCCATCCGGCAGACCCAGCATCAACAACAGTGGTTACTCCAGCTCTGAATGTAAACCCATCCGGAGGCAAGGCATCCCATCCATCGGCAATATATGATTCACGGTTTGTGCCGTGAAATGCATGTACATGCAGATCAATCAAGCCTGGAGTAACATACTTACCGGTAGCGTCAACTACCCTTTTGGCATCTTTTGCCGGAATATCCTTCGCGACCTGAACTATCTTGTCTGCCATAATGGCAACATCCATCCTTCCGTCTATACCATTTTTAGGATCGACAACATGGCCACCTTTAAGCAAAATATCTATGCCCTGCGCCTGAACCGCGCCTGAACGCTGTGCATGAGAAGCAAATGCCGATTCGGCAGGATACATTGCGCCTGCAAGTGGCAACGCCGAAAGATTTTTAATAATATCTCTTCTGTCCATTTTAATAAGTAAGTACTCAAAATTAAGCAGCAATATGGGAGTAATTAATAAAGAGTCCTTTTCCTAACGCACTGTTTGTGGTATAGAAAAGCGTGTCAATACTCACATAGTCCTGAGGTCTGATCCATTTTCCCTTCAATATTCTCCAGAGCGTTTCCGCAATGTTCAGATGTGGAGAATACGGCGGGAGATAGAAGAGAAACAGTCCTCTTTTTTCCCGGACAGTGCGCATCTCCCGTATTTTATGATTGCGGTGGGTGGAGGCATTGTTAAGTACGACAAACGTGTCCTTGTGTACACTCAACGAGAATGTATCCGGAAAGCTGACAATTTTGTCTGCGGTGATACTCTCTGTAGTGGTGAAGCCCTCATAGTGAGATATTGAGCCTTGCAATTCTTTGGGAAAGTATGCAAACCTCTTCTCCAGGCAACTGCCACCCGTAGGGAACATACCCTTCGGTACAGACGTGACCCTCATCAGCATAGAAGAGGGTAATACTCCCTTCTGCTTGTAGCCTCTCAAGTTCTTGCACTTTCTCATACCTGTATTCATAGAGCTGCGGCGAGGGGAAACTTTTCTTATACGCTTATATCTTGCGCCGAGGAGGATAAAAAACGCCTGAACGTCAAATCGCTCGCCTCTTTCCCCGTGGCTTCCTGCCATGCAGCCCTGGTTTTGCACACACTCTGTCTGTCCTGTTCGATAGCAGCACGCACCGCTTCCTCGTCCGTACAGTCCATTACAGGTTTCCGACCGCGACCCGGACGGGTTTGCAAACCTGCGATATCTTCCGACAGAAAGCGCTTTACTCAGGCATTCACGGATATTAAACTCATTTCTGTCTGCTCCCCCGCTTTTGCGGAAGACACACCGGCGGCCTTGAGAAGAACCACACGACAACGCATTTGAAAACAGTGGCTCGTACCTGTGCGGAAACCACTCTCCAGTTGGACTCGTCGGAATTCTGTTAATTCCACCTTCTTTATCTTGCCCATTAACTATTGTATCAATGATAAATGATGGCAAAGAAAAACTAAATGTTTTATATAAACTAATTATGAACATCTACTAAAAAAAGAGGCCACGCAAAACTTTTTGAACAGCCTCATCAGACCCTAAGTACCGCCAATATATTCATTGTTAATCAATCCGGTTTATAGTACGTTTACGTAGCAGGATTCATAATATGACCGTTCATTTTCTTCTTGAGTCTGATGAACAGAAGTGGTACCTGGTTCATTTTTTTATAGACGCAACTTTCAGCACGATTTCTACATCTTTACTGTTAAAAACAGGGCTGAATATTGAAGCGAATACTCTATGTTCTGACTGTTTTCAAAAATTTATTAAAAAATTTAATTCATTGTTTGATTTATTACATAAAAAAACTTTATTTTTGCGTTCCAAAATTGGGGACTTGATTTATATTTGGATTAATAATATTTTGGTTAGAAACATGTATTTGACTGCAGAAAAAAAACAGGAATTTTTTAAAACCTTCGGAACATCCGAAATTGATACGGGCAACGCCGAAGGACAAATAGCTTTATTTTCATATCGCATCAGCCACTTAACGGAGCACCTGAAAAAGAACAGAAAAGACTTCAGCACACAGCAGGCCCTTATTAAGCTTGTCGGTAAAAGGAGAAGACTTCTTGATTATTTGAAAATAAGAGATATAGAGCGATATCGCGAAATCATAAAAGCATTGAAACTGCGTAAATAAGCGCGATCGAAAAAAGGCAATTCCTGAATTGCCTTTTTTCATACTCGTTTTATTTTTTAGGTTTTTATGTCCATTAATAATTCAGCAAATGTTTAAGATAAAAGAAAAGACTATAGATCTCGGCGACGGGAGGATAATGACACTTGAAACAGGCCGTCTGGCCAGACAGGCCGACGGTTCGGTGTTGTTAAAAATGGGTAAGACAATGTTGCTGGCAACGGTGGTTGCTGCAAAAGAGGCAAAAGAAGATGTTGACTTTATGCCTCTGTCGGTTGAATATAAAGAAAAATATGCGTCAACCGGCCGTTTCCCAGGTGGTTTTTTGAAACGCGAAGCCAGGCCTTCCGATAATGAAATACTTGTTTCACGGCTTGTTGATCGGGCGTTGAGACCTCTTTTTCCTGATGATTTTCATGCAGAAGTTTTTGTTAATGTAACCCTCGTGTCGGCTGATATTGAGATTATCCCCGACGCGCTTGCCGGTTTGGCTGCGTCAGCCGCGCTTGCAGTGTCAGATATACCTTTCAACGGCCCCATATCGGAAGTGAGGGTGGCTCGGATACATGGCCAGTTTGTTGTAAACCCTACCGCAAGCCAGTTGAAAGAAGCTGATATCGACCTCATGGTTGGAGCCACTTACGAAAACATAATGATGGTTGAGGGCGAAATGCAGGAGGTTTCTGAAGAAGAGATGATAGATGCTTTGAAAGTAGCCCATGAAGCTATAAAAATACAGTGCAAGGCCCAAATTGAATTCGCCGAAGAAACAGGTTCGCAGATTAAGAGAAGCTACTGCCATGAGGGAAACGACGAAGATCTAAGAAAAAAAGTATGGGACGAAACTTATGACAAGTGCTACCAGGCTGCCAAATCATGTACGGCCGATAAACATAAACGCAGCGATTCATTTG
>JAITVX010000084.1 GCA_031285575.1 Bacteroidales bacterium | reverse complement strand
GCCAACGGCGTAATACTCATTACCACAAAATCGGGACAGGCACGACAGGGAATCGGGGTAGAATTCAATTCTTCGTTTACATTTGAAAATCCTCTTGCAATACCCGAATGGCAGTATGAGTACGGCTCAGGATATTCAGGTGTAGCTCCGATAAATCAAACAGCGGCTATCGATTATGGAAGAAACTCGTGGGGAGCAAAACTTGATGGTTCTCTGGTTGTTAATCCTGATGGAGTGGCAAGGCCTTATTCAGCACAAAAGAACAATATCAAGAATTTTTACGATACAGGAACCACTTTTTCAAATACCCTTGCAATAAGTGGCGGGAATGAGAATGCAAATTTCAGGTTTTCAGTTTCCAACACCGATGTAAATGCTATTGTTCCAAACTCGTCAATGAACAGGAAAACATTTAATCTGAGTACAAATGCGAATCTTTCAAAGAAAATTGTTTTTGAAGGCAGAGCCCAGTATAATGTTGAATTAGCCAAAAACAGAACAGCTATAGCCGACTTTACCGGCAACCCGAATGCGGCAATTGGCCTGATGGCGACAAATATAGATGTAATGACTCTTGCTCCCGGATATGATGAAAGTGGCAATGAGATGGAATGGTGCGACTATAATTTTGTTTCAAATCCATATTTTGCTGCATACAAGAGAATAAACGAAGATGAGAGGCAACGATTCCTTGGCTCGTTTACTCTCAGATATAATGTTTTCGATTTTCTCTGGTTGCGGGCGCGCCTGGGAACAGACTATTCAACAATAGAGAGCCTTGATATTACCCCAACCGGTACAGCGCATAATGCATATGGCAGTATGTCGGAAAGTGGAAGAAAGTTCTTTGAAAACAACGCTGAAATTTTAGCCGGTTTCGACAAAACATTTGGAAACATATCGGTAAGTGTGCTGGCAGGCGGCAACCAGAGACTAAATGTCAACAGAAATAACGAATACTCAAGCGGACGTTTTGATGTTCCTTATTATTATTTTTTATCAAATGGAACAGCACAAACAGCTGAGAGGTCATTTTCAGAGTATGCAACATATTCACTGTATTCTTCCGCTGATATAGGATTCAAAAATTTTCTGTTTCTTACGGTATCGGGCAGGCAGGACTGGTTTTCGACACTAACCGATCCTTATACGGATGACAACCAGAATTACATATTCTATCCTTCAGCAGGATAGAGCTATATTATCACAGAAACATGGCAATCGCGGCCAGCGTGGTTGAGTTTTGCAAAGGCACGTGCTTCGTGGGCGCAGGTAGGAGGAGGAACTCCTGAAACTTATGGAACAACTCTAAGTTATCAGGCTTCAACGGTTCAGCATTTGGGGCAGCCAATAATGAGTATTTCGGGGAACACAATCCCGAATATACTGAAGCCATATACCTCAACGACTATGGAGGCCGGTATAGATTTAAGACTGTTCAATAATCGTATAGGGGCCGATTTTACCATATATGACCGCACAACTACCGACGACATTGTTGAAGCGTCGCTGCCAACAACATCTGCCTGGAACGATATCAGTTTGAACGTTGGTAAAGTGCAAAACAGAGGCGTTGAACTTATGTTAACAGGTACGCCGGTTACATCGAGAACAGGTCTTAACTGGGATGTAGTCTTCAACATGGCTTACAATAAAAATAAGGTAGTTGAAATTTCAGACGAGATGGATATAACAAATATTTCGCTTTCTGAAGTAAGAACCGGGAACGGGTGGGTTTATCACTGGAAAGGACAACCTTTCGGCATGGTAACGGGATATGAAATGATGCGAAATGCAGATGGGCAGATTGTGTATAATAACGTAAACGGTTTTCCCATGCAGAGTGAATTAAAGGCTCTGGGGTGCGGAGTACCTCCTCTGAACATAAGCCTGACAAATAATTTCACCTATAAAAACTTCTCTCTTAGCCTTTTCTTAGACAGTAAATGGGGTGGCGTAATGTATGCCGCCACTAACGCTTATGGCACATTTTATGGACTGCATAAAAATACCGTTGCAAACGGCGTCAGGGAAACAGGGGTTACCGTAAGCGGGGTGGACCAGAATGGAAATGCCTATAACAATGTCATAAATGCGCAGGAATATTATAGAAATATTGCCTTTAGCATAACAGACCAGTATGTTTATGATGCCGACTTTATTAAACTCCGTCAAATAAATTTCGGATATTCGGTACCCAGAACTCTTTTGGGCAACATGCCGTTCCAGTCAGCCAGTATTTCTTTTGTGGCCCGTAATCTTTTCCTTGTTTACTCGAAAATGGATAACGTAGATCCTGAATCGAACTACAATACAGAAAACGGACAGGGACTGGAAAACTTCGGAGTTCCGCCTACCAGAAGTTATGGATTCAGTTTATCGGTGAGTTTTTAGATTTATGTAACCTTAGTGATAATCGTAAAAATAAATTACATTATGAATATGCTTAAACAAAATAATAAATCGGGCGCCAGAAAATTATCATGCTGTGTTTTTATTTTATGCATGGCTGTGCTGGCGTACACAAGAACATTACATCGAGTTTGTCATATCGCGTACACACCTTTCGAAATCGCTTGAGGCGACGAAACAGCCGCTCCACCTCATTTCTTCGCTTGTAGCGCTCTTTGTCGTATTCCCACGGATTTATGCGGTTTGATTTAGGAGGCACAATGGGAATAAATCCCTTTTCAGA